>JACPVN010000437.1 GCA_016191715.1 Ignavibacteriota bacterium
CGCATGTTTGATTCGAAGTTACAATCCGCTTGATGTTGTGCAGATTCCGATGACGAAATCTCCCGTTTGGGTTGTCGTTCATCCCCATGTGATTGTCCGAACCGAAGAAGCGCGCAACATTTTACCGAAACAAATCCCATTGAAGCAAGCAATTCAACAATGGGGAAATGTCAGCGGATTGACTGTGGGATTGATGAATGGCGATGTGAAACTCATCGGCAAGTGTGTTGAAGATGTTATTGTGGAGCCGGTTCGTTCGAAACTGATTCCTGCTTTTGCTCAAGTGAAGGAAACCGCTCTGACGAGCGGTGCAACGGGATGTTCCATATCGGGTTCCGGTCCTTCGATGTTTGCGGTTGCGTCTTCAATCAAACAAGCAAAGGAAATTGGCAAAGCAATGAGCAACGAGTTTAGAAAAGTCGCGGGTGTGAAATCGGAAATTTATATTTCGATAACGAATGTTGAAGGGGCAAAAATTATGAAAGTACAAAACGGATGAAGTTCAGAAGCGTCAAAGGAGAAAGTCCGGCAGTAAGTTTTCGTGAGGCGTTGTTCAACGGGCAGGCGCCGGACGGAAGTTTGTACGTCCCGGAGTTACTCCCGAAACTATCTCCAGGATTCGTTTCAAGTCTTCGAGAGAAAACATATCAGGAGATTGCGTTTGAAATGCTTTCGCTTTTCCTCGATGAAATTCCCTCGCCTGATTTGAAAAGAATCATTGAGAAGTCGTTTACGTTTCCGATTCCGTTGGTTCATCTCGAAGATAATCTTTATCTGCTTGAACTCTTTCACGGACCGACGCTTGCGTTCAAAGATGTCGGTGCGCGGTTCATGGCAAACATACTTTCGTATTTCTTGCAAAAAGATGAACGCGAGATAACAATTCTTGTAGCAACTTCGGGTGATACAGGAAGCGCGGTTGCACATGGATTTTACAACGTCCCGAATATCAATGTCTATGTGTTGTACCCGTCAGGAAAAATCAGCCGGTTGCAGGAACAGCAGATGACAACGCTCGGCGGAAACATCCACGCTATAGAAGTCGAAGGAACGTTCGACGATTGCCAACGACTCGTGAAGCAATCCCTTGCTGATGTTGAACTTGTGACAGCGAAAAATCTCACCACCGCAAACTCTATTAATCTTGGAAGGTTGCTTCCGCAATGTACCTATTACGCGTGGGCAGTTGCGCAATTGCAAAATCAATTCACACAAACAGAAAAACCGGTTGTGGTTGTGCCGAGCGGAAATTTTGGAAACCTGACAGCGGCGGTGTATGCAAGAGAAATGGGAATTCCCATTCAACGATTCATTGCAGCGATGAATAAAAACGATGTAGTCGGTTGTTATTTGTGGACAGGAGATTTTATTCCACGTACTTCCATCCGGACATATTCAAATGCAATGGATGTCGGAAATCCGAGCAACTTCGCCCGGCTCCAAGACGTTTATCATTATCAAACGGACAACATGAAGAGCGAGATAGAACCGTTCAGCATTACTGATGAAAAGACGTTGCAGGAGATTCAAGCGACATACGAACGAAGCGGAATCATTCTTGACCCGCACACTTCTGTGGGAGTTTATTCCGCACGACAAATGAAAAGCAAATGGACCATAAACACACCAATGGTTGTGGCTTCAACTGCACACGCTGCGAAATTTCTTGAAGTTGTGAAGAAAGCAATCGGGATTGAAATTCCCTTACCTGAGGTGTTGCGTTCATCTTTAAAAAAAGAAAAGAAAAGCACTCGAATAAGCACGAAGTATGAGGATTGGAAGAACCTTCTCATAAAGTAACGCAAATCTCAAATCCCAAATCTCAAATCGTTTCCGTTTGTTTCTCTCTGGAAAATTTCCAACATTCACGCTGCTTACTTACATCATCAGAAATCCAATATGATTCTCACTGACAAACACATCCTCGACGAAATGAAGAAGGGGTCAATCGTTATCAAGCCATTTGAGAGAAAATATCTCGGCTCGAACAGTTACGATGTCCATCTCGGCAAATGGCTTGCGATGTATAAGGAGGAAATTCTCGATGCAAAGCAACACAACCATGTCCGCTATTTCACCATACCGGAAGAAGGAATCATTTTAGTTCCGAGCAAGTTGTATCTTGGCGTGACGGAAGAATACACGGAAACGCATCGCCATGTTCCGTTTCTCGAAGGGAAAAGCAGTATCGGTCGGCTTGGTATTGATATCCACGCAACGGCGGGAAAAGGGGACCTTGGATTCTGTAACACGTGGACACTCGAAATTTCGGTTCGTCAACCGGTTCGGATATATGCCGGAATGCCAATTGGTCAATTGATTTATTTTGCAGTCAGCGGTGAAGTGGCTGTTCCCTACAATCAAAAGCAATCTGCCAAATACCGGAAGCGGACAACGAAGCCGGTGGAATCTATGATGTGGAAAAATTTTATTAAGTAGTTGAGTAGTTGAGTACAAAGTAGTTGAGTAATCAGTATTCAAGAGCCAGTAGCCAGTAAATAACAACCTGTAACCTGTAGCCAGAAACCATAATTAACAAGAACTATGAAAAGAAACAGCATTTCAATCGTCAATCGTCAATCTAAAATTTTCAATTATATATTCATTCTCATCGCTCTTTGCTCACCGCTCAGAGCGCAGCCAACGAGAATGATGGAACTCGAAGACCTGTTCAAAATAAAACGGGTGAGCGACCCGCAACTTTCTCCAGATGGAAAATGGGTAGTGTACGTCGTTACGGAAGTTGACAAGGCAGCGAATAAATCAAACAGCGATTTATGGATGATTCCGGCAACAGGCGGTGAAGCAAGGCAAATAACGTTCAGTCCGAAAGCAGACCGGCATCCGCGCTGGTCGCCGGACGGGAAACGGATTGCTTTCGAATCGAACAGGAACGGAACGTTTCAAATATTTCTGTTGAATATTAACGGAGGTGAGGCGCGGCAATTGACTTCCATATCTACCGAAGCGACGCAACCGGTTTGGTCGCGAGACGGAAAACATATCGCATTTGTATCTCCGGTCTATATAGAATTTTCACAAATGTCATACGCTCAAAGCGATGCCGCCAATCGAAAAAAAGATGAAGAAAAAGAAAACAGTAAAGTGAAGGCGCGCATCTTTGGAAGGTTACTGTATCGCCATTGGGATAGTTGGGTTGATGAAAAGCGGCAACACGTGTTTGTCGTTCCCGCCGATGGCGGCGACCCGCTCAATGTTACACCGGCAGACCGCGATGCTGTCCCGACTTCTTCAACATTTTCAGCAGGTGATGATTTTGATTTTTCTCCGGATGGACTTGAACTTGCCTTCACTGCAACACCGGTGCCGGTTGAAACTGAAGCGTGGAATACCAATCATGATATTTATGCTGTCAATCTTAAAACAAAAGAACGGAAGCAGATTACCACAAATGCCGCGGCTGATGGTTTTCCCCGGTATTCTCCTGATGGAAAATATCTCGCCTACCGCGCACAGGCACGCCCCGGATTTGAAGCAGACCGTTGGCAGTTGATGTTGCTTGAACGAACGACGGGGAAGATAAACAGTCTGACCGAAAAATTCGATGCGAGTGTAGAAGCATTTGTCTGGGCAAGTGATAGCAAAACACTCTATTTCGATGCAGAAGAAAAAGCGAACAAACCAATCTGGTCGGTAACGATTGCCGGAAACGATGTGAAGAAAATAGTTGATAATGCGACGAACAGTGAATTGAATATTTCGTCCGATGGAAAATTTCTGGTGTTTTCGCATCAATCCCTTTCACGACCGATTGAAATTTACACACAGAAAACCGACGGGAAAGGATTGAAGCCGCTGACGACAGTGAACGATAAAATATTCTCAGAACTACTCATGAACACACCGGAATATGTTTGGTTCAAAGGTGCGGGAGGAACGGATGTGCAGATGTGGATTATCAAACCACCGATGTTTAATGCAGCATTGAAATACCCGCTTGTTTACTGGGTGCATGGTGGACCGCAGGGCGCGTTTATGAACTCGTGGTCGTACAGATGGTGCGCGCAACTCTGGGCGGCGCAAGGATACGTGCTTGCGCTTCCAAACCCGCGCGGCAGTACGGGGTTCGGTCAGAAGTTTACGGATGAAATCAGCAAAGATTGGGGTGGAAAAGTGTATGAAGATGTGATGAATGGAGTGACGTACATGGAACAACAACCGTATATAGATGCAACACACGTGGTGGCGGCGGGTGCATCGTTCGGCGGATACATGATGAACTGGTTCAACGGTCACACTGACAAGTTCAAAGCAATTGTCTGTCACGATGGTGTATATAACTCGACAAGCAATTACGGTACGACGGAAGAACTCTGGTTCGATGAATGGGAACATGGTATTCCATGGGAGACTCCGGATTTCGAGAAATTTTCACCACACAAATACGCACAGAATTTCAAAACGCCGACGCTTGTCATTCACGGTGAACTTGATTACCGTGTTCCTGTAACGGAGGGAATGCAATTATTCACTACGCTTCAGCGAAAAGGAATTCGCTCGAAATTTCTCTATTTCCCTGACGAAGGACATTGGGTCCTCAAACCGCTCAACAGCGAGTTGTGGCATAAGACGGTCTTTAACTGGCTCGCAGATTATTTGAAGCCGGGACCGAGATACTAAATACAATTTATTATGAAACAATCGTTCATATCTAAACTCAAGAAGATCCAACGCAAAACCAACTCACTTCTGTGTATCGGTCTTGATACTGATGTCTTAAAAGTACCGGAGTTTCTTTTTAAGTATGAAGACCCGCAATACGAGTTCAATCGCCGTATTATTGATGCGACAAAAGATTTGGTCTGTGCATACAAAATCAACACCGCTTTTTATGAAGCGGTGGGAGAACATTGTTGGTACACTGTTCACCACACCCTCGCGCGCATTCCCGAAGAGATTATCACTATTGGCGATGGCAAGCGAGGTGACATCGGAAACTCAGCAGAGAAACAAGCGCATCAATTTTGTTTTGATTGGGAGTTTGCGGCAACAACTGTCAATCCGTATATGGGGAAGGAAGCGGTTGAACCGTTTTTGCAACGACGCGACCAATGTGCGTTTGTCCTTGCGGTAACATCGAACAAGAGCGCGAAAGATTTTCAGTACTTAAATGTCAAAGGCAAACCGTTGTATGAGCATGTTGTTGCACAGGCGAAGAAGTGGAATACAAAAAAGAATGTCGGTTTGGTTGTCGGCGCCACGAAACCGGAAGAATTGAAACGCATCCGCAAGATTGTCCCCGATATGCCGCTCCTCATTCCCGGCATCGGAGCGCAGAAAGGTGACCTTGAGTCAACTGTTCGATACGGTTGTGATAAACACGGCGAACTTGCAATCATCAATATTGGTCGGGGAATTATCTATAGTTCTGAAGGAGATAATTTTGCGGAACGTGCGCGTGAAGCGGCAATCAAATACCGCGACCAAATCAATGCCTACCGCGAACAGTATTTTTAGGATACGTAACCTTGCGAAGGTTTGAAACCTTCGCAAGGTTATAATCGAAAAATAATGGCAAGAAAAAATCCATCCCACCACGTTCCCGAACGATTCCTGAGACAACTCTGGAAGCATCAGGATTTTGCAAGGGATATTCTCAGAACGACAGATAACCGTTCGATAGAAATTCTTTCCGCTGGATTTGTAAATCCGGACAGTGGTCCCGATTTTTCCAATGCACGGATTCGTATCGGCGGAGTGTTGTATCGAGGCGATGTCGAACTTCATCAAAATCTCGAAGACTGGGAAAAACATTCTCATCAGAACGACCCGAAGTACAACAAAGTTATTCTTCATGTTGTGTTCCGTACAAGCGCAACCATCGAGCTGACGAAAACAAAAAGCGCCCGCTCCGTCCCCGTTCTGATACTCGAACATTATCTCACATCCTCGTTCCGTGAGTTGTGGGAGAAAATGATTCTCGATGAACGCTCCGAACGTCTGGCGACCATCAAATGCTTTGAACAGAATGACGAAGTGGATACTTCACTCATTCAAAAATGGTTGAACAAACTTGCCATTGAGCGTATAGAATTGAAGATGCGGCGGTTTGAGGAACGACTCAAGGAACTGATTGACGGAACAAAACTTTTGCTGAAAGAACCGCCGCGTTTTGGAGAAATTCCGTTCGGTATCAACCCGGAAGATTTGCCGCCGCCTGTGCAGGAATATTCGACCCGGGATTTTACTAACTCGCACTTGTGGGAACAATTGCTCTACGAAGGATTTATGGAAGCGCTCGGCTATTCTAAGAATCAACAACCGTTTGTGAAGCTTGCCCGTAACGTCCCGCTTTATTGGCTTGCCGATACGATAAGTTCCGCCCGTTCATCAAATCCTCAACTCGAACTTGAAGCGATTCTTTTCGGTGTTTCCGGCTTGCTTGCTTCTCCGAAACGAACGGACGACGAAGCGAGCAAGGAGTATGTTTCACTGTTGCAAATCTCGTGGAAGAAATTTCAAAAACTCTATCGCAATGAGTGTTGTGAAGAAACCGAGTGGCAGTTCTTCCGATTGCGGCCTGATAATTTTCCGACAGTCCGGCTTGCAGGAGCAGCGCGGCTTGTCTCTACTCTGCTGAACAAACGTTTTCTCAAATCGTTGATTCAGATTTTGAAGAATCAGGAACTGAATAGTAAAGAGAAACACCGCCGCATGACGGAATTATTTATGGTTGATGCTGATGGATTCTGGAAAACGCATTACCGGTTTGGCGAGCCGGCGAAAAAGGAACTGACGAAATTAATTGGCAACTCCCGTGCGGATGAAATCGTGCAGAATGTTGTTGTGCCGGTTAGTTTTCTTTATGCCCGTATCTTCAAAGATAAAGATGTTCGACGTGCAACGTTGGATGTGTTCGAGCGATGTCTGCCGGCAACAGAAAACTCCATTCTCAGAACGATGGACGAACAACTTCTGAAAGGTAGAGAACTAGACTCGTCGAGAACATTCAAGTTAAACTCAGCCAAACTTCAGCAAGGTGCATTGCAGTTGTATAAGTTTTATTGCTCTGAGGAGCGGTGCGGGGAGTGTGCGGTGGGGAAGATGGTGTTTACGGGTTCAGAAGATTAATTTCCATTGTTGTTAATCTGAAAAACACATCGTAAAAGTATTCTCCTTGCTTACAACTTGATTGACGAAAAGGGAGTCCATGAAACGATATTGTTTTATTTTCTTTCTCAAAATTCCTATCTTAGCGCCGCAACAAACGTTGTTGTTCACTCGTTTAGTGAGCAGACAAATTTCAATTCTTTAATCCACGAAAACGACTCTATTATATTATGGAGGAATCCATGCGATTCTTACTTTATCTCATGCTTTGTCTCGTTCCGCTTGCTCTGGTAATTGCACGTGGCCCGGATGAAAACAATAAAATATTTCCTTATCCCATAAATCAGGTAACGCTTGATAACGGATTGATTGTAATTTCGATTCCGTTTGATAGTCCCGGTATTATCGCGGTTTATACAGTAGTACGAGCCGGTTCACGGAACGAAGTCGAGCCGGGAAAATCTGGGTTTGCACATTTTTTTGAACACATGATGTTCCGGGGAACCGAGAAGTATTCCAAAGATGCGTACAACGAAATGCTGAAATCCATCGGCGCGGATAATAACGCCTTTACCACCGATGATTACACGGCATATCATACGCTTGCAAGTTCGGATGTACTCGAAACTCTTCTTGACATCGAATCAGACCGCTTCATGAATTTGAAATACACGGAAGAGGATTTCAAAACGGAAGCCGGAGCGATTCTGGGAGAGTATAACAAGAATTATTCAAATCCTGACATGACCATCTATGAAAAACTCCGTGAGAACGCTTTCAAGAAGCACACATACAAGCATACGACCATGGGTTTCTTGAAAGATATTCAGGATATGCCAAATCAATATCAATACAGTCTGACTTTTTTTGACAGATGGTATCGTCCCGAAAATTGTGCTTTGATTGTTGTTGGAGATTTCAATCAAACAAAGTTGATGGAACTTGTGAAGAAATATTACAGCAATTGGAAGCGCGGCACTTACACACTTGATGTCCCGCTCGATGTTCCGCAAACGGAAGAGAAGACGTTAAATCTTCCATGGAAGGCACAAACGCTACCACAGGTTTCGATGGGATATCGCGGTCCGGCATTCAACGATACAGAAATTGACATGCCTGCAATGGATGTCTTGTCGCAAGTCTTGTTCTCCGAGACTTCCGACTTGTTTCAGAAACTCGTTATCGAAGAACAATTGGTTGAGTATATTTACGGCGGTCAGCAAGACCATCGCGACCCGGAATTGTTTATGGTTGATGCCCGCGTGAAAGAGAAGGCAAACATCGAACGGGTTCGTGCGGAAATAGATAAGGCAATTGAACAATCAAAAACAACTCCGGTTTCTGCTGAACGACTTGCATCCATCAAATCGCACATGAAATATCAGTTTGCGATGGGTTTGGATAATCCGAATGGTATTGCGCGAACAATCAGTCATTATGTCCAACTCACGGGTAACCCGGAATCGGTGAACAATATTTATTCGCTCTATGAAAAAATCACCGTCGAGGATTTGATGAACGTCGCGAAGAAGTATCTCAACAAAAAAAATAGAACGACCGTTATCATGACGCAGGAGGAAGGACAACAATGAAACGTTTACATTTATTCTCAACTTTATTTTTGTTTGCAATGGCATTAACAACATTGTTTCATGAAACGTCGCAAGGCGCAATCCGGATTACGGAAATTCATAGTTCCAATTCACCGTTGGTCACGTTTCGGGTGATACTTCGTGCTGGAGAGATACATTCACCTGCCGGAAAAGAAGGATTGAATGCACTCACTGCGTATGGAATTGCTCAGGGAGGAACTCAGGAACTCTCGTATCAGCAAGTTGTCGAGAAGTTATATCCGTGGGCGGCGAACATCAATGTTCAGGTTGACCAGGAGATAACAACATTCATCGGCAACGTTCATCGGGACCATCTTGAGGAATTCTATAAATTGTTTACCGATTTGCTGTTGCGTCCGCGTTTTGATGAATCGGATTTTAGCCGTGTCAAGGATTTGGGATTGAATTATTTGAGGAATACGCTTCGTTCAACAAGCGATGAGCAACTTGGCAAGCAGGCATTGAACGCGATGTTGTACGCACATCATCCATACAAGAACACAGAGTTCGGAACGGTGCAAGGATTATCTTCAAGCACAATTGACGATGTGAAAGCATATTACAAGAAGATCTACACTCAAGGAAATTTCTGGTTTGGAATTGCCGGCGGGTACCCGAAATCAATTATTGAAAAAATCAAAACAGATTTTTCAATATTACCCGATGTTCCATTCAATGAAGTTGCGTTACCGAAACCGGAACTTATCAATAATCTCGAAGTGATGATTGTAGAAAAACCGGCACGCGCGTTTGCAATCTCGATGGGGCATCCGATTTTGTTAACAAGAAAAGATAAAGATTTCTATGCGTTGCTTGTTGCAAACTCCTACTTCGGAGAACATCGGACATTCAACGGTGTGCTGATGAACCGTTTACGCGGTGACCGTGGTTTGAATTACGGAGATTATTCATACATCGAAAAATTTACGGGTGGTGTGGGTTCCGGTAATGTTTTTCCTGACTTAAACACTCCGCTTCGTCATCAATTCTTCAGTATCTGGTTGCGACCGGTTCAACCGGAGAACACGCGCTTCGCGATTCGAAACGCGTTGTTTGAGTTCAAAAATTTTGTTGAGCATGGATTGACGAACGATGATTTTGAGAAGACGAAGAAGTTTGTTCTCAATTATTCAAAACTTTGGGCGGGAACATTAAACCGCCGGCTTGGATATCAAATGGATTCTGAGTTTTATGGCACGGATTATTTCATTGACAGAATTGACCGGGAATTGCAATCGCTGTCGGTCGAGGAAGTAAACGCGGCTGTAAAGAAATATCTCAACAACAAGAATATAAAAATTGCAGTCGTGGTGGATGAAGGAAAAGGGGGTGAAATTCTGAACGGGATGGTTGCCAATGCCATTTCACCGATTAAATACGCATCTTCGGTCTCTCCGAACATTCTTGAGCAGGACAAATTAATAGAGAAGTTTCAACTTTCCATCAATAATGAACGGTCTAAAGTTGTAAAGGCGAGTGAATTGTTCGAGAAATAATAAATGACCACTATATGAAAAGCTGGTTCTTGATAAGGAACCGGCTTTTTTTGCTCAATATCAAATGAAAATATCTATCAAAGTTAAACCGAATGCACGAAAAAATGAGGTGACAAAGACGGAAGACAATTTATTTCTTGTTTCTGTGAATGTACCCCCAGCCGATGGAAAGGCAAATGAAAAGGTTATTGAGTTACTTTCAGATTATTTCGATAAACCCAAACGAGCCATCAGAATTATATCTGGATTTTCATCAAAAAAGAAGATTCTTGAAATTGAGTAAAAAATAGCAGAATAGGGTTTCCATTACTGTAAAATATTTCTCTTTGAGGAATAATCACCATATTTCAACAGTTTATACTGATAATTTTTTGAAAGCAGAAAAGAGAAAATATTTTATAAAAAATTCTTGTTTATGTCGGCTGAGGTTCTTAACTTCTGCACAAGTATCATTAAGTGGATGGACTCTGATTCTCTAATACATAACCATCGAAAATTTTCATGCGACGCTGAGTGGAGCAGATACATGACTTACCAGATTTTCAGGAGTTATGATACGAGATATTTTTTTCTTGAAAGGTAAATCTTTAGAAACGGGATTCGTTCAGTTGCTCGGATGCAATGATGTTCTTTTGTCTGCTTGATTATTTTTAATGTCTGTACCGTAGTATCATCTTTTCACTGTACGATATGTTATCGTGAATGGTGAAATCTATTCAACGAACATTGATAGTGTATGATGAGAATCGTAGAAAGAAAAATACCTTGAAAATACATTTACACGTAATTCAAGTCTGCTTAAATCCTAGTAAAAATTAAAACACTTTTTTATCGTTATTTATACAACCTTACTATCTAAGGAAATTGGTTATGAGGACCGTTATTTCTATTTCCGATAATAACAATTCCACATGGAATTTCAATTCTTTCTTTTCACAACTCTTGAGAAGCAGTTTTGCATTGCTTATCGCTTTGAGTTTGATTAGCTCGTTTACAACTTCTACTGCGCATGGACAATCAAACTCTGTCTTACCTCAAGAGAAGTCGGGTGTTCCAACTCCTGACGAGTGGAAATCATTAGAAAATAAAGGCGATGCACAAAGTGCAACTCGCTGGGAAGAATTAAAGGAGAAAGGACTCATACCCGTTCCGGAACAATCGAGTTATAAGGGTGATATGAAATTGCCCGGGGAACTTAATCTTGTCTCCGAGTTCAACGATCCTCTGACATCGTTGAAAACTCCGCGCGATGCTTCTTTCAGCGTTGTTCCGTTTGTTGGTGCATCATCACCCGACTATCGCAACGACGACCGTTCAAGTTCGATTATTCACTTGCCATTTGCGTTCAATCTCTACGGGTCCTCTTACAACGCGGTACATATTAACAATAACGGCAATCTTTCTTTTGACCAACCTTACTATACATTCAGTTCTACCGGATTTCCAGTCAATCGTTATCCAATGGTCGCGCCGTTTTGGGCGGATGTTGATACTCGAAATCCTGCAAGTGGTTTAGTCTATTATAAA
>JACPVN010000438.1 GCA_016191715.1 Ignavibacteriota bacterium
AACAAACATTGTTGCGGCACATCCGCAGGGAGAATCATTAATTCATCAGGCAGATTTGTCAACCAACGTTTGTATCGTGTTCGGTCACGAAGGACTTGGCGTATCAAAAGCCATTCTAGAAGTTTGTACAAGCCACGTTGCGATCCCGATGGAAAACGAAACCGACTCACTGAATGTTGCAAACGCAAGCGCGGTGTTTTTGTATGAAGCACACAAACAGAGATTTGAGATGTGAGCAATGAGCGCTGAGAATTTCTGTGTAAAAAATATCCGGATTATTTTAGAACAACATCAACGGAATGTAGTCCAAGAAACTTTGTCTCACGAAATCAAACGAGCGGCTGTGCTTGTTCCATTAGTTTTGAAGAATGATGAGTTGCATCTATTACTCACGGTAAGAACGCATGAGGTTGAAACACACAAAGGACAAATTTCTTTTCCCGGCGGTGTCTGCGATGCTGAAGACATGAATGAAACAGAAACAGCACTTCGTGAAGCTGAAGAGGAAATCGGTTTGCCGAAATCTTCTGTTGAAATTCTCGGAATACTTGATGATTTTGCAACCCCAACCGGATTTTTGATAACACCGGTTGTTGGTTGCATTGAATCACTTCCACTGTTGAAACCAAATCCAGACGAAGTTGCCGAGGTTTTATTTGTTCCACTTTCCTTCTTCATTAACGAGCAAAACAGGAGGACAGAAGAGCGAACGGCGAACGGAAAACTCTTGAAGGTTTGGTTTTTCGATTATCAACAGCACACAATTTGGGGCGCAACGGCGGCGATGATAAAACATTTTCTCAATATTATTACAATTAAACCATGAACACAACTCGAAGAACGTTTGTAAAGAATGTTGCCGGTGGAATTTCCGGCAGTCTTCTCCTCTCCAATCTGTTTGATTCGTCACAAGCATTTTCCTTTCCCGAAATCGGTCAGGAAATTAAACCGGACGACGAGCAATTTTGGAAACTTGTGCGGGAACAGTTTCCTCTGACGCATGAGCGGGTCTATTTCAACAACGGAACAATTGGTCCGTCGCCGTACGTAGTGCGCGAAGCGGTGAAAGCGGCAATTGATGATTTGGATAAACGTGGCGAGTACGGCGGCTGGGAAGTTGCACGCACCAAACTTGCAGAATTTGTTCACGCTAAAGAATCGGAAATATCACTCACGCACAACACGACAGAAGGAATCAACATTGTAGCGTGGGGACTTCCTCTCAAACGGGGTGACGAAGTGATTCTCACGACGCACGAACATGTTGGCAATGCGTTACCGTGGCTCAACCGAGCGAAGGTTGATGGCATCGTCATCAAAACATTTCAACCTGCACAAACCGCTTCGGAAAATCTTAACCGCATCAACGATTTGCTCACGAAGAAAACACGTGTCATTGCAATTCCGCATATCACATGTACTATCGGTCAGGTTTTTCCGGCAAAAGAAATTTCCAAACTCGGACATGACAAAGGATTATTTGTTTGCTTCGATGGAGCGCACGGACCGGGAATGACGAATCTGAATCTTGCGGAGATTGGTTGCGATACATACGCGGCATGCAGTCATAAATGGCTATGCGGACCAAGAGGAACGGGATTTCTCTATGTAAAAGAGGAGTTGCTCGAAACGCTTCAGCCGAAATTCGTTGGCGGCTACACCGACCTTGGATGGGATTTGACGACTGGCCCGATTGAGTTCAAAGGTTTTGTGCCGACCGCACATCGGTATGATTATGGGACACAGAATGCCGCGCTCTACATCGGCGTTGCTTCTGCTGTGGATTTCTTTTTCAAGATTGGCGTGGAAAATATTGTCCGACGCGGCAACTCACTCGCATCAACACTTCAACAAAAACTTCTTGAACTTGGGGACAAGATTGAAATGCTCACTCCGACGGAGGAACAATCACGCGGTTTGATGATTGGTTTTCGTCTGAAAAACATTCCGTATGATAAATTCGGAGAACATGCGTCGAAGAAAGGCTTTCGTATTCGTCTTGTACCCGAAAGCCATTTGAACTCGATTCGGGTATCAACACACATGTACAACAATTTTGATGAAGTGTTGCGGTTTGTGGAAGCGGTGAAAGAAGTCGCTTGAATACTTTCAACAATTGGATTTTTCGGATTCATGTTCTACATTATCAATAAACACTACTACTACTATGACAACTATTTATCGTCTTAACGCACAAGAACTTGACGGTTCCTTTCTGGAAAGCATCAAGCAAGCATTTCAAAATAAAAACATTGAAATTGCGGTTTCAGAAACCGATGAAACCGAATACTTGCTTCGTTCACCGAATAATAGACAGCATCTCTTAGAAGCAATCGAAGATGTCGCACAGGGAAAAAACATCGTCACGCCCGACCAACAACAATTTGCATGAGAACTGTCTCGTTCCATTCAAAAGCATTCAACCATTTTATTGAATGGTCGCAGACTGATAAGAGAATTTTCGAACGGATTATTTTGTTGATTCGGGAAACGCTTCGTTCACCATTCGACGGAATTGGAAAACCTGAACCGCTTAAACACGAATTTCAAGGATGTTGGTCGAGAAGAATCAACGATGAACACCGCCTGGTCTATCAAGTTACGGAGACGACCATCATGATTCTCTCATGCAAATATCACTATTGACTACGGTGCAAGCCGCTGAATCTTCCACTCACCATTATCTTGCAAAACATATTCAACTCTGTCATGTAACCGCCCCTCACGTCCCTGCCAAAATTCCATCCGATTTGGTTTGACGAGATACCCGCCCCAATGTTCGGGTCGTGGAACTGCTTGTCCTTCAAATTTCTTTTCCACATCTGAGTACAATCGTTCTAATTCTTCCCTGTTTGAAACGACTTCACTTTGTGCGGAAATGAGAACGCTTAACTGACTGTTTCTTGGTCGCGTTTGAAAATACGCCTCTGATATTTCATCGGAAACTTTTTCAACCATTCCTTCAATCCGTACTTGCCGTTCTATTGCTTGCCAATGAAACAACAATGCAACAAGCGAATTATGTTTTAGTTCCTTTCCTTTCCGGCTGTTGTAGTTGGTAAAGAAAACGAATCCGCGTTCGTTCACTTCTTTCAACAGCACCATGCGTGTCGAGGGTTTTCCTTCAGGCGAGACGGTTGCAAGCGACATCGCTTCGGGCATGGCGATGCCTGATGCTTGTGTTTCTTCAAACCAAACATTGAATTGCTGAATCGGATTCGGGTGAACGGTTGATGTGTCAAGGTGTTGGCGCATTTTTTAACTTCTTGTTGTGGTTGATGTTATCAAGGCAAATCTATAATTGATGAATGCCAATGGCAATATATCAAATAAGAAAAATAAATCAAGAAAAACTTAATATCTCTCTTGACCGTTTCCTAAATTTTTCTTAGGTTCAATCAGTCGAGCGGATTCATCATTTTCCCGCTCACACAAAAAACGTATGGATGTATTGACGTTAATATTGCTCGGGGCGGTTGTCGTTCTTCTTGTTATTCTCCTTTCGCGGAAATCCG
>JACPVN010000439.1 GCA_016191715.1 Ignavibacteriota bacterium
GCCGTCTTTCATCGGGCGAATCGTGCGGATGTCGCGGTGCGTGCGACCAAGCATCTCGCGCGCTTCGTTACCGATTGCCACGATGCGTTTCGTGTTTCTATCAAACGCGACGATGGATGGTTCATTCAGCACTACGCCTTTCCCTTCATGTAAATCAGGGTGTTTGCCGTGCCGAGGTCAATTGCTAAATCTGGACAAAAAAGGGAGAACATTCCCATAGGAGTTTATCTTTTAATATTACTATAAATTTACAGTGAATTGTGATTATTAATTCTCGCGTTCATTGGGGAAATTACATTTAAATTTTTGACTTACATCTCTTGATTCTTCATAGAAAGAACTGAATGAGCCAGAATTATTTAACCAATTTTTTATTGGCGCAGATTTAACAATTTCTTGTATTTCTTCTTCCTTCCGAATAAATGTAGTAACCCCAAGTTTCTTATTAATTAATGATTTGGGATTCTCTACATCCAAATCATGCACATCTGCCTGAATTTTCTCTGCCAGATAAAACTTATCGCTATTCAACCAACACTCAATGTTCCTATCTGCGACTCCGATTACTAACATGTGTTGATAATCTGTTGCTTTCTCAAGAAGAAGTTTTTTAACCTGCTTCCAATTGTCGTCATCTGAATCAACGAGAACGACAATAATATCTGCATATTTTTGTGAAAGTTCTAAACAGACATTCTCTACTTCACGAATGACTGCGCCCCTGCCTCTTCCCTTTATTTTTCCTTCCACGATGTGTGCATTCGAGCACCAACCCCGTTGTCGAAGACCATTTAGAAATGACTTATGAAATGTATCTTCGACGATAATTCCAATGTTCATATCAATAAGTCCCGAAAATGTTGTTCCCCGAGTGAAAATTTTTTAAGAAGTGAATTAACTTTTTCTTTGTTTAGCTTCTTCAACTGCGAATATTTTTCTCCCGCACCAGTGAGTATAAAAACAGAATCGAGTTTATCTTCAAACAGATCAATAAAATATGGTGAGTGGGAAGTAAAGATGAATTGACCTTTTGTACCTGAACTATCTATGAAATCCATCAATTCTCTGAGAATGCCGACGTAAATCCCGTTCTCTGGTTCTTCAATGATAGCCAATCTAGAAGTATTAAATTGACGTGCATAGTCAGCATTTGTGATTATCACATATACTAATGCAAGAAATTTTAATGTACCATTTGAGAGACTTTGAATATTCAGTCGATTTCCATATTTATCTTCTATAAAAAGAAACACCTGCTCGGGAGAAGCAGAATAAAAATTTATCTCTTCAATTTTGGGATCAATCTTTTTTAAAATATCCAAAAGATTTCTAAACAATCTTCCATTAGTCACTTTAAGATTGTATAAAACTGAAGAAAGATTTGAACCAACGGAGTTAAGTATCAGAAAAAGGGGTTTAGCGTCGGGTTGTCTTATTTGTTGGATTCCAAGGTCGTAATACTGCCAAGTATATATGTAGTTTTTGAACAAACTAGCCCTTTGATTGCTACTTGTATCGTATAATTTATACAACATTGTAGTATCAGTAGTTTGCTCTAAAGACAACCATTTTTCTTCCCTATGAGAAAAGAAATGTTCCTCATCAAGCAACCTGATGTGCCCTTCTTTATTTTGTAGGAGAGTTACTGAACGATTTTGTCCATCTGTTAAAATGAGTGATTCCATTTTTACTGCATACAACCTGTTTACCGTGTTTGCCGTTTTTACATCCTCAACAGATAATGATAATGAATATTCAAAGTTCAGTTTTTCATTTTGGAAAAATAATTGACAAATACATTGAAAATCAATTGTTGTTTTATCTATATAAATATTGGCTACATTCCAAGTTTCACCGATTGCTTCTTTAATGGCTTCAGAAATTGGTGTTTGAGATGAATAAGAGATAAAACGAAGTGCTTGTGCTAAATTTGTTTTCCCCGCATTGTTCATACCTGTAATTAAATTAACAGCCCCGGGTTCAAAAGTCAGGTTTACCAGACTCTTAAAATTATCTACATAAAATTTCTCTAGCATATATCTTCTTTTTAATGTTTAAAATGTCTGATACCGGTAAAAAGCATTGCAATAGTATGTTCATCCGCGGCGCGGACAACTTCTTCATCGCGAACAGAATCGCCGGGCTGAATAACCGCTGTCGCTCCGACGTTCACTGCTTCAAGCAAACCATCAGCAAACGGGAAGAACGCATCGGAGGCAACTGCTGTTCCGCGTAACTCCAAACCAGCTTCTTTTGCTTTGATTGTTGCAAGCCGTGATGAATCAATACGCGACATTTGTCCCGCACCGATGCCGACTGTTCTATCGCTTCGCGCATAAATAATTGCATTTGATTTGACATGCTTTGCGACACGCCACGCAAAGAGCATTGCCGCGTGTTCTTCTTCTGTTGGAGTACGTTTCGTAACAACGCGAAGTTTCTCCTGTTTGAGAAGCAAATCGTCGGGCGATTGAACAAGCACGCCACCGGCAACGCTTCGAACATTCATCTGTTGCAATGAATGAAGCCGCTTCTTCTGAAGAATCAAACGGCGGTCTTTTTTCTTTCTGAGAAATTCCAGCACGTCATTCGGAATTTCCGGTGCGATGATGACCTCTGTAAAAACCGAGTCAATGAGTTTTGCCGCTTCAATATCCAGAATACGATTCACACATACAATTCCGCCAAATGCTGAAGACTTGTCTGTTGCAAACGCTTTCTCGTACGCTTCGGCAAGAGTTTTTCCAGAACCAACGCCGCACGGATTTGTATGTTTGATGATTGCAACAGTCGGTTCGTCGAACTCTTCCGCCAATTCCGCTGCACCCTGAATATCAACAATATTATTGAAGGAAAGCTCTTTGCCGTGCAGTTTTTCAAATATTTCGGTGAACGTTCCGTACAAGGCGGCAGATTGATGCGGGTTCTCTCCATACCGTAAATCGAAACTTTTCGGAAGTGAAAGTGAAAATGTCTCCAGCAACGTTGGTTCTTTTGAGTTTGAGCGTTTCAGATACCCTGCAATTGCTGTGTCGTATCTTGCCGTGTGTTGGAATACTTCTGTTGCAAGTTCAAATCGCGTTTCTTTTGTTACACATCCGTTGTACTCTTCCATTTCTGAAAGTACCGTCGCGTACTGTTGCGTATTGACAATCACAGTTTTGCCGGTAAAATTTTTTGCCGCCGCACGAAGCATCGTCGGTCCGCCAATATCTATCTGTTCAATTGCATCGTCGAGTGAGATTCCGCTTTTCGCGATTGTCTGTTCGAACGGATAGAGATTTACTACAACTAAATCAATCGGTTCGATGTTCAACTCTGCAAGTTGTTGCACATGGGAAAGATTCTCCGCAACAGCAAGCAAGCCCGCGTGAATATTCGGGTGAAGTGTCTTTACCCGTCCATCAAGAATTTCCGGAAAGCCGGTTACTTCTGATACGGAGTGGACGGGAATACCGGCTTCACGCAATGTCTTCAATGTTCCGCCTGTTGAGATGATTTCGACATTCCACTTTTGTAACGAGCGGGCAAATTCGACGATTCCTGTTTTATCGGAAACACTGATGAGTGCGCGTTTGATTTCAACCATCTTCATTACGATTCAATTACCACGTGCTGACCATTCACATGAACTTTTCCTTGCGCAAACAAATTGATAGCTTTCGGATACAACGTATGTTCAATCTTCAAAACTTTTTCTGCCAGCGATTCGGGTGTGTCAGCCGGTGAAACATCAACCCGTTCCTGTAACACAACCGGACCGCGGTCATATTCTTCATCAACAAAATGCACCGTCGCGCCTGAAACAGAATCTCTGCTTGCAATTACGGCTTCATGCACGCGCATCCCGTACATTCCTTTTCCTCCGTACGCGGGAAGTAAGGCGGGGTGAATGTTGATGATTCGGTTTTTGAACGATGAAATAATTGTTGGGTCGAGTTTTTTCATGTATCCGGCAAGGACGATAAAATTACAGTTGTGTTCCCTAATCGTTTGTGTCATCGCTGTCGTGAATTCTACATCGGTAGTGAATTGAAGCCGGTTCAAATGGACTGCGGGAATATTTTGCTGACGTGCAAACTCCAGCGCGCCGGAAGAACTATTGTTACTGAGGACAAGAGAAACCTGAGCGTTGGAGATGATTCCGGCATGAAGTGCGTCAACAATCGCCCGCAGATTGGAGCCGCGGCCGGACGCAAGTACAGCAATTCTTAGCCCGCCCGAAGCGGACTTAATTTCATTCAATGTAAATTATTCGACAACGATACAGAGCAAAACGCGGGGAAAATGTAGTGAGATTTCGAGCAATATCAAAACCTATTTTTGTACAACGTCCTTACTTGCTGACGGCATTTTCGAGGAAGGAAAGTCGCCCGCGCGTTGCATCGAGACGAACCCGGACCCCGAACGGAATGGTCAGCAAATCTTCAACATGCCCGTTATGGAAGTGACCAACGACAGGAAAGTTGTAGCCCTGAACTGAATCTTCAAACACTTGCTGAAGCGTGAGCGAAGGTTTCCCTGCTTCCGGTTCACAACCCGTAAACTCGCCCAACGCGACACCTGCAGTTCGCTTGAACACCTTTGCTAACCGTAACTGATTTAACATTCTGTTGACCCGGTACGGTCTTTCTTCGATTTCTTCAAGCAGGAGAATTGATTGTTTGACTTTGGGAAAGTATTCTGTTCCAACAAGTGAAGCAACCAATGAAAGATTTCCCCCCAATAGAATTCCGTCTGCAATTCCTTTGTGAACAAGTCTTTTTGAGGGATGATGTGTTTGGAGTGCTTTCGGTTTTGAACTCGAAGTCAGGCAACGCCAGAATTGCTCTTCCGTTTCATCGTGAAGTTTGCCAGCCATTTCGACGGCAACCATGGGTCCGGAAAATGAAATCAAACCGGATTTGGAAAGAAGTGCAAGTTGGAGAGCCGTGATGTCACTATATCCCACAAGGATTTTCGGATTTCTTCGAATCAACCGATAATTCAATTGAGGGAGAATACGTGTACAGCCGTACCCGCCGCGAACTGTAAAAATTGCTTTTACGTTCTTGTTGGAAAATAAATCATGCAAATCGGACACACGTTCTCGGTCTGTTCCGGCGAGATACCCTCTTCGTCTCAAGATATAGTTGCCAAGTTCTACTCTGAAACCGAGCGACTCCAAATACCTGACGCCGCGCGCAAGATGTTCTTCCGATGCCGGAGGACTTGCGGGAGCGGCAATTCCAATCACATCACCCCGTTTCAGGGCTTTTGGCTTGATGATTTGCATGAATGGATGGCAAGATAATGAGATGGAAAACGATTTGCAACAGAAAAGTTTAACCGCAAAGAACACAAAGAAGATGCTGAGTGCACAAAGATTACTCACTGTAGAGTCCTTCGCGAACTTCGCGGTGTGTACACTCACGGACAACGTTCTGCAAAAATTACAAGATACCCCATACATGAGGATAAATTCCATACAGAAAAAATATTTCCAATTTTTCTTGATTTTTATGTTTTCTTTTGTTACTTTTGCACGTTCTTAAAGCAGTTGGAATATTTCAATCAACCCTGCTTCTGAGAAAACAAGTATAAACGTTTGACAACGATAGACTTGTCGCTCTTCAAACAAGCCTACCGATTGAACGATTCGTAGTCATACGCGTCATCATCAAGTTCCCTGACATTCTCCGATGTCATTCAATGTCTCACAGTTCATCACGTCAAGTAATTCAAATAGTTCTTTGTCGAAAGAATCCTTCTCAAAAAGAAGAAGTATTTCACCGGTAAACTGTGTGTCGAAATTAAGTATTCGATTACTACAATTTACCACACGCAGTCAAATATTACACCTGATTGTGAATAAATACATTTACTAATTCACTTGTACAATTTTTTCAAAAAGAAGTAGGAGATTTATATGTTGTCGTTTTTTACTCAAAGCATTTATACCAAGCTACTTATCGTTTTTCTCTGTTGTCTGATGATTGCAACGCCTGTTTCACGAGTGTTCGCGCAGGAGATGATGCAGCAAGACCCGTCTGCGGAAATAATAATGGCACAGGCGGAAGCCGATGCACAGGAAGATGTCAGTGGCGCCGTTTATGGTATCGGTGGATTTTTATGCGGCATCTTCGGATGGTTAGCCGCAACGCTCAGCAGTCCGGAAGTGCCGGCTGTCCGTCTAATCGGGAAATCCTCGAACTATGTTTCAATTTATTCTGAAGCGTACAAGAGCAAAGCAAAAAGTATCCGCACAACTGCCGCTTGTACCGGCTGGGCAATCGGTGCGGCGGTGAGTTTAATTATTTTTGCGGCTGGCGGCGGAGCCACATCAAAATAAAACGGAACATACTTCCCGTTCTTCTTCTGCTGTTGTTCTATGGTTTCATGTTTAACGGTGAAGAGGGGCGAATTGATAATTTCCAAGCGCGATTTGAACGCATCGTTTCAAAAAAAAAGAACATCGAACGAACGAGCGGAGTTTTGTATTTCACGTTACCGGGAACGATTCATGCAGTTGTATTTTTTCCTGTCCGGCAACATTTGTTCGTTCAAGATCGGATGATGACAATTTATTATCCGCTCGAACACAAAGCATTCATCATTCAGTCAGAAAGCCCGCTTGAGTTACCGTTTGTGAACGGTTTCATGCTCGGACTCCGGCGGGATTTCGGATTATCCGAACTCGGATATGAAATGGATTTTTATCGTTTGTATGGTGATACGTTGGATTCATATTGGAAACCAAAACTAAATACTCCCTCTCTTCACAATCGTGTGAAACTCAGGAGTATCGGGAAATCGCTTGTCTCGGTTGAGACAAGCGATAGTTCACAATCTTCATCTTCCGTCTTATTGTTTGATAATTTTGTGGAAACTCCGTTGGGGAAACTCATGGCAACATCGTTGACAAAAACCGTAAACACTCCGAAAGAAAAATACAAAGAGCAACTCACTTTTGAGATGATTCTATTTAATACTTCATTTCCCGATTCAATTCTGAATTTTGAACTTTCTCCGAACACGACAATTGAAAGAGTACATTGGTAAAGTTCATCGTTCTCCCATCTGTACTTCTTGTTTGTTTGATGCTGATGCCGGAAAACGCGTTTGCTCAATCATTACGTCATTTCAATTTTGTTTTGAAAAAATATTCAATGCAGGAAACTGTTTCCCAATCGCAGGTGAATTCGGGACAAACGGTAAACAATGAATTCAAAACTGTCGGGATGTTCCTCATTCGTTCGTATCAGGTTCTTCTTTCTTCGCAAGACCGCCCTGCTTGCTTGTTCTCAAAGAGTTGCTCGAACTTCGGAATGACCATGTTGAAAAAGAAAGGGTTCTTTGTCGGGATATGTTTGACAGCGGACCGGTTGCAACGATGTAACGAACTGGCGCGGAGCAATTACTCCGCCGACCTTACCAATGGCTTGGCAATTGACCCGATGCTTGAATTTATTTTACATGATAAATAATCATGTAGCAAAAAAATGCCTGTTTGTTGGATTAATGCTTTTCTGTTTTTCTTCAGCAATGAATAGTCAGAGCATCGGAAGCGAATCATTCTATTCGCCTGAGAACGTGTTGCGTTTTGCAGGGTATCTCAAATCGCAAAAAGAATATCTTGCCGCGGCAACAGAATACCGACGATATCTCCTTATGAAAAATGAGCCCGATGATTCGATTGCAGTACTCATCGGGAAGTGTTATCTCTTGGGAGAACGGAACGACCTTGCTATGAACTATCTGTCTGCTTCTTCACTTCAAAACAGCAACGAGGCGATATTGTTACAAAGTTATGCGTTTTTTCTTGATGGGAGTTATGATTCCTGCATTCAAATACTGAAAAAGAACAATGATAACCCCCCGACTTCTGAAGTTAAGGAGCAACGCGAATTTCTTTCCGCCGCGTCATCGTTTATAGTGAACTCAGAGAATGATACATTCAACATTTCACAGAACGATACAACCGTGATGATGAAATCACTGCTCACGCTCGTTACCGAACGGAAACATTACACGCTGATGAAAAGTCCGCTGTTCGCCGCCGGACTTTCGGCAGTCGTTCCGGGTTTGGGAAAAATCTACGGCGGACAAATCATTGACGGAGTATTTTCATTCGTTTCCATTGCGCTGGCGACTTGGCAGGCGTATGATGGATTCTCAGATGAAGGTAGTTCATCGGTAAAGGGGTGGTTGGTTGGAAGTCTCGCGGCAACATTTTACGTCGGGAATATTTATGGCTCGGCAGTGAATATTGAATTGCAAAATCATATTCAACAAACAAAGTTCGAAGACGATGTACGTACGCTGGTTAAGACTTCATTTCGTTTTTAGTTGTTTGATATTTTTTTCCGTGCTGTTACCTGCTCAGGA
>JACPVN010000440.1 GCA_016191715.1 Ignavibacteriota bacterium
GACCCATCGAAACATTACTATGGAATGGGAATTCAGATAGATAAATGTATTGGCTGCGGACGATGTGTTGAAGCATGTAAAGATGAAAACGACGTTCCTATAGAACCGTTCTTTTTCCGTACATGGGTTGAACGATATACAATCAAGAAAGACGGAGAAGTAATTGTTAGGAACATTGACGGACGGATTAGCGGAAGGGATGGAGAGGTCGAAGAATCAGATATTATGAGAAGTTTCTTCGTTCCAAAACTCTGTAATCAGTGCGACCATCCTCCTTGTGTTCAGGTCTGTCCTGTTGGTGCAACATTCAAAACAGAAGATGGAGTTATCCTCGTTGATGATAAACGATGTATCGGTTGCCGCTATTGTATTCAGGCATGTCCTTATGGAGCGCGCTACTTACATCCGGAAACAGAAACTGCTGATAAGTGTACGTTCTGTTATCATCGGATTACGAAAGGATTGCTACCGGCATGTGTGGAAGTTTGTCCGACACAAGCAAGAATATTCGGTGATATGAAAAGCACGGCAAGTCCGCTGACGAGATTTAAACGCATGTTCAAACTGCATGTATTGAAACCCTCACTTAATACAGAACCCAAAGTAATGTACTCAGAACTTGATGGAGAAGTCCGATGATAATGCATCTCAATCCACTAACCGAACGAATGTATGAACTGCTGAAACAGGTCAGCGGTTATATCTACCCGAACGAAATTGAAGTTCACTGGTCAATTCTTGTTGTGGTCTATCCGTATGTTACAGGACTTGTCGCCGGCGCTTTCATTCTTGCCTCGTTGGTGAAAGTGTTCAATGTGAAAGAAGTACAAGCGGTGTATAAACTTTCGATGCTGACAGCGCTTTCTTTTTTACTTATTGCACCGTTACCGTTGTTACTCCATCTTGGGCATCCCGAACGTTCGTATGAAATATTTCTCAGTCCGAATTTTACCTCGGCGATGGCAATGTTCGGATTTGTGTACGCATGGTATCTGATGGTTGTGTTATTGCTGGAACTTTGGTTCACGTATCGTAAAGATATGATTTTGTGGACCAAGCACGAAGGACCGGTGATGCGATGGATTCATCGGATTCTTTCTCTCTTTTCAAATGATATTTCTGAGAAAGCAGTTGCCTTCGACAAGAAAGTAGTGAAAGGGATTACTATTATCGGAATTCCTTCGGCGTTTTTGTTGCACGGCTATGTCGGATTTATTTTCGGTTCCATCAAAGCAAATCCGTGGTGGAGCAGTGTGTTGATTCCCATCGTGTTTCTTTTCTCTGCCATTGTTTCCGGTATTGCAATGGTGCTGTTGCTCTATATGATTATCACGCCATATCGCCGTGAAGAAATTGACATGAAGTGTGTTGACAAGATTGCATCGTATTTGTTTTATGCTGTCATCGTTGACTTCTCGCTCGAAATGCTCGACTTTATTCATCGTTTGTATGAGAGTGAAGAATCTATTAAGATTCTTGGAGAACTTGTGAGTGGAAAATTGTTCATTAGTCTGGGTATCGTGCAAGTGTTGCTCGGGATGATTTTTCCGCTTGGAATGATGGTCGCTATCAAATTATTCCGTGTGAATTCGGAACTCAGAAAACTTTTGTATTTTGTCTCAGCAATTTTAATTCAAATAGGAATTTTTGCAACGAGATGGAATGTTGTCATTGGCGGTCAAATGTTCTCGAAAAGTTTCCGGGGATTGACAGCATATAAAATGGAACTGACTGGACTTGAAGGGCTGTTCACGGCACTCGTACTTCTCATCGTTCCGTTCATCATCCTTGCGATTCTGATTAAAATTCTCCCGCCTTGGGAACCAACAAAAGAAGAAAACTATATTTTGGAATAAAAACATCAATATGAATACTCAACTTACTCAACCACAGGAAAGCAAACGTGATTTCCTCAAAATTGTTCTTGGTGGCGGATTGGTAGCGTGGGCTGGCACAGTGCTCTATCCGATCTTTGCCTATCTCAAACCGCCGATTCAACCGGAAGTTGAAGTTTCGAGCGTGAAAGCCGGAAAACTTGCTGACATTCAGAAAGATAGTGGAACGATTATTAAGTTCGGCTCGAAACCGGTGATACTTGTTCGCTCTGCAAAGGATGAACTTCGCGCGTTCGATGCAACGTGTACACATCTTGATTGTACCGTTCAGTACAGCAAAGAGAAAGGAATGATATGGTGTGCATGTCATAATGGAACGTACGACTTGACCGGACGAAATGTTGGCGGTCCGCCTCCGCGTCCGTTGGAAGAATATCGTGTTATAACACAAGGAGAGGAGGTTCTCATTTCAAAGAAATCATGAAACAATTATTTAAAAAATTATATGCTTTGATTGACGAACGGGTTCAACTCGAAGACCTCGTTCAGTTTCTCGGGAAGAAATACGTTCCTATTCACCGTCACTCGATATGGTATTACTTCGGTGGTGTTTCACTCTTCTTGTTCATCATACAGGTGATTACGGGAATTCTGTTGCTACTCTATTACAAAGGGAGCGAAGAGATTGCATTTGAAAGTATCCAATTCATTACTTCGAAAGTAGAATTTGGGTGGCTCATCCGTTCGATGCATAGTTGGGCGGCTAATCTCTTCGTGCTTGCCGCGATGATTCACATGTTTAGTGTCTATTTTGAAAAATCGTATCGCAAGCCTCGGGAAATAACATGGCTAACAGGTATGTTAATGTTCTTTCTCGCGTTAGGATTCGGCTTCAGTGGATATTTACTGCCGTGGAATGAACTTGCATTCTTCGCGACAAAAGTCGGAACAGACATCGCAGGAGTAGTTCCTGTCATCGGCGAGCCAATACTAATGTTTTTACGCGCAGGTGAAAACGTTACCGGCGCAACGCTTTCCCGATTCTTCGGATTTCATGTTGCAGTGTTTCCCGGAATCTTTACCGTGCTTCTTGGCATTCATCTGATTCTCGTGCAACGGCAAGGGATGAGCGAACCACCAGGACTGGAACACCATCCGGAAAAAGAACGTAAGACAATGCCGTTCTTCCCGAATTTTTTATTGAGAGATTTATTGCTCTGGTTGATTGTTCTCAATATTCTTGCAATTCTTGCCGTATTTTTCCCGTGGGAATTGGGAAAGAAAGCGGACGCATTCGCATCGGCTCCGGCAGGAATCAAACCGGAATGGTATTTCCTTTTCACGTTCCAAACGTTGAAATACCTGCCGTCACAGTTGTGGATTGTTGACGGGGAAGTCCTCGGAATCATGGCGTTCGGATTCGCCGGTATGCTCTGGACTCTCGTTCCATTTTGGGATAGAAAAAGTTCCCGGGGCGAGCAGAACCGATTCATCAACTATCTCGGTATCTTTGCAGTTCTCTACATTATTGTCCTCACCATACTTGGATGGTTGTCATGAAAAGATTCTCTTTTATTTTTCTCTTTTTCGCACTTCCGTTATTCGTTTCATCCCAGACGGTAAATAAATGTCTGGATTGTCACGAAACCATTGGCGACAAAGTAGTTGAATTGTTCAAACACGACATACA
Source organism: Ignavibacteriota bacterium (assembly GCA_016191715.1). Lineage (GTDB taxonomy): Bacteria > Bacteroidota > Ignavibacteria > UBA10030 > SZUA-254 > FW602-bin19. The sequence goes on from JACPVN010000440.1 coordinate 3,526, forward strand.
CTCAGAAAAAGGAATTACCTGCGCCGGATGTCATGGCGGCGATGACAGGGCTGAGGAGATGGAACAATCAATGTCGAAGGAGAGAGGATTCATCGGTGTGCCTAAGGGAGATGACATTTCAAAGACTTGCGCTTCGTGCCATTCAAGCGCGCCGAAGATGGTGAAGGAATTCAATTCCATCCTGCCGAGAAATCAACTTGCAACACTGGCAGGGAGTGTCCACGGAAAACTTTCGACAAGTGGAAAAGAACACATAGCACAATGCACGACCTGTCATTCAGCGCACGGAATCGTTTCACCGAAACATACACGTTCACCTGTTCATCCGGTTAATGTACCAAACACATGCGCGAAGTGTCATGCGAACGCGTCGTTTATGAAGGCATATAATTCTTCACTTCCGGTCGATCAATTAGATAAGTATCGGACAAGTTTGCACGGAATGAAGAACGCTCAGGGCGATTCTAAAGTCGCGGCGTGTGCGAATTGCCACGGGAGTCATGATATTCGTTCAGCCAAGGATGCGAAATCAAAAGTCTATGCTTCAAGTATTCCGGCAACATGCGGGACGTGCCATTCCAACGCTCGATACATGAAAGGTTATGGAATTCCGACCGACCAGTTGAAAAAGTTCACCGGAAGCGTGCATGGAAAAGCTCTTCTCGAGAAGCATGATCTTAGCGCACCTGCGTGCAACGATTGTCATGGCAACCACGGCGCCGCTCCGCCTGATGTCGAATCCATCTCGAAGGTGTGCGGAACCTGTCATGCACTTAACGCAAACCTGTTTGCTTCAAGTCCTCACAAGAAAGCATTCGACAACAGGAGATTACCGGAGTGCGAAACCTGCCACGGGAATCATGAGATTGTTGCTGCAACAGATGAGTTACTCGGTGTCTCGAAGGAGGCAGTTTGCAGCAGATGCCACCAGGAGAATCGAAGCGTGAAAGGGTATGCAATTGCGAAAACAATGAGAGGATTGATTGACAGCCTTGAATCATCCGAGCATGTTGCAGATTCGCTTGTGACTGATGCAGA
>JACPVN010000413.1 GCA_016191715.1 Ignavibacteriota bacterium
AAACGCGTTCGTGACTTGGAATTTTCTGAACGGGGACCGCTTCCGAAATCAAAACTTCTTACTAAGATGCAAGAGACACTTCTTGAAGCCGATGGAGTTCTTGAATGTTTCGATACTACGAAGTTTCTTGAAGTGAAACACATTCAACGATACGAACTGACATATCTTGATGCAATCTCTCACGTTGTCGAGCATTTTGCTCAACACACAGCACAGATAGTGTACATCACCAAGTTGAGGAAGGGCGGCATCGTTAATTTCTTCCCGACCTATTTCCCCGATAAAGAATCTTCTTCAACTCCGTAAATTCGTTTTCGGTTATCTCACGATGTTGACCGGGAAGCAAACCCGCAATCGTCAAGTTTGCAACGCTGATTCGCACGATTCGTAACGTAGGATAGCCAACAGAGGCAGTCATTTTTCTCACTTGCCGATTCCGTCCTTCTGTCAATGTCAATTCTATCCAGCACGTTGGAACTGTTTTCCTGAATCGAATCGGCACAGGGCGTTCCGGCAACATTGGCTCTTCTGAAAGTAACCGCACTTCTGCCGGAAGAGTTTTCTTTTCCTCAATCAAAACTCCGCTTCGCAATTGATTCAATGCAGATTCGTCAGGAATTCGTTCGATCTGCACAAGATATGTTCGCGGATGCTGAAATTTCGGGTCGAGCAAGCGATGCTTCATCGTTCCGTCGTTGGTCAGCAATACTAAACCTTCGCTGTCGAAATCAAGTCTGCCTGCCGCGTATACATCAGATGGAAACGGACCAAAATCCGAAAGAGTTTTTCTTTTCTCTTCATCGGTGAACTGACAAAGAACACCATACGGTTTGAAAAACAAAATGTACCTGAAACGATTTCGTAGTTCTCTTTTTTTTCCAACGGGTCGTTGAGCACGTAGATGTGAGTTGTGTTCTGGTTGGTTGTTGTTTGTGAGTTTTCGCACAGGCATTGTCAAGTTTTTTGATGTTATTGTACTCAGAGTTTGCGGCAACGCTTTATGAACGTCCGTCTCATCGAACGCACCGCAACGTGAAATATATAGTGGAATAACGTAACCGGCTCTGAATGTTGAAGCTGTCCTTCGGGGGCTTCGAAGAAGATGCAACATTCAGATGTCGGTTTCTTATTTCTTTTTGGATTGAAAAGTACACCGTTTCGCCCCTACTTCCAAACTTTTCTTCATGCAAATTATCCTCCTGACATTTCTAAGGAGTTACTACAAAATATTTTTTCTAAACATCGTAGGGCTGGTTTTTCTTTACAAATTGATGTACTTTCCACCATGTCGGTTCACACTTCCACAATTCAACTCCGAACCTGCGGTTTCAGTGATATCATTGATTTGACGGCTAAAATTGCAACTGTGCTTTCGGCTTCGGGTTTACAACACGGTATCGTTACAGTGTTTGTCCCCGGCTCGACTGCAAGTATCACAACGATTGAATTTGAAACGGTGTGATAAATGATTTGAAGAAAGCAATTGAGCGAATCGTACCCCAGGGAATTCACTACGCTCATGATTCAAAGTGGGGAGATGGAAACGGATTTTCACATGTCAGAGCCACACTCCTCGGACATTCAGTCACAATTCCGTTTGATGAGGGACAACTGCAACTCGGAACATGGCAACAAATCATATTGATTGATTTTGATAATCGTCTGAGGACGAGAGAAGTGCTCGTTCAGATTCTTGGAGAACGGCAAGTTGGTTAACTGTTTAGTTGTTTCTTCCGAAGTGTGTACCTCTTTTTGCCTGAAAATCAACCTTCCCGCATTTCTTCTATTGACTTCCCGCATTTCCCGTTCCTTATTTTCATCAGTTTAGAAATCAATATCAATCAATAGATAGAGTATTGACGAGTTCCTGACTGCACAAACTTGCTGGCACAGTGGTTGTAAATAGTACAACCATAATGCCGCCCCGATGCTTACTTAATTAACCAATCGCGTGCGGGCGTGTGGAAAAAAGCATCGGGGTGGGTTTTAGTAAAAGTTTTTATACATTCAATCACTAACTATAAGGAATAAATTATGAAACAGTTTAGTTTTATCTTCTTGTTTGCTCTTTTGATAGCGCTTGTGGGTTGCTCGAAGGATGATGCAATAACACCGACGCCAACAACAGATGCACAGGCAATTGAAGAAATGTTGACCTCTGTTGATTCTGTCTCGGAATTCTCCGAATCGGATGAAGCAACAATCAGCGACCCGGAAGAAATGGATTGGGAAAAATACGGTTTCAACAAAACTACGACCCCGGTAAAAGTTTTCAAGTGGGGACGACGTGTCAATTCAGTTGACCGAAACGTAAATGTTACCCGGTTTGGCGATTCATTGGCAGTTGCATTGCTTACGAAAGTATTTCACGGCAATTTAGTTATTGCCGTTTCATATGAAGATACTGCACATCGCGCAGATACAATTATTCATAAACCATTTCATGAACGTGTTCAACGGAAGGTTATTTTTACTCGCATCGCAAACACAGATAATCCGCGACGGAACTGGAAGCCGATCGCTATTTCCTTAGTCGTTGGCGGAGCGCTTCCTGATTCGGTGAACCAATTTACAATTGAAAAACTTGAAGTGTTCGCGCCGAGAGATACGTACACTGTAACAGAACCGTTGAATACGTGGTTGAGATTGGGTGCGCACAGAGATCACGTTCCAGTAGTTCATCACGGTGACTCAATGGTTGTACGTTTGACTGTTGTAAGTGATGATGATTCTGCAGAAGCGGTCGCCTTTCGCTGGGTTGGAGACAGAGGACATGACCGTGCAAGAATGAGATTAGTTTCATCAACACCGGTCTCTGGCGGAATTGAGAGAGTCTATGAGCGAACATTCCGTGCACATTTACCCTTCGGAAGATTCATCGGACGATATAATGTTGTGCTTGATGTTCATTCTTGGGGTTCACTCCATGATGATGCTCAGGCAGTTTCCAATCGTCTCTGGGGTTTCCCATACGATGTAAGAAGATAATTTTTGTTCCAAGTTCCCTGTCCTCTCATAAAAATGGGAGAGGGCAGGGAACTTTCCCATTTGATACAGATATGAAAAACCTACTCTCCATATTCTCTCTTTGTTTGATACTGTTCACGGGCTGTCAGAAACCGGGACCCATCGAACTGGTTGATGAAACAACTCCGCCGCAAGCAATTGAAATTGACACCACTACTGAACAAAACGGAATACTCAATCCGATTAATCCTGAAGTGGACTCCGGAGGTTACTTCGCTTCGTTAGGCGGTCGTTCATACGGGCAAATCATTATCGGCGGCGCGCGGTTCGATGCCGGCACAGAACATCACACTGTATCTATTGCTCAGGCAATTTTCTTTAATCAATCTCTGCCTCTGAAACGGAACGGCGATACCATCGGTTATCATACAATTGATGTCGGTGAAATGAGAGTTGACGGATTGCTGTTAAACAAGCCGCGAAAACGATTTCTTCTTTCTTCCATTCCGTTTCGCGATACGATTGTTGGTCCTCAGTATGTTCTCTATAATAGGGATGGAATGGGAAGCCGTCCGTTTGAGTACGAGGGAACAAAAGAATATTCGTGGCAAGCGACAGGAACAGGAACGGTCTCTGCTTTTTCATTAACAATGAAATCTACTCCTGTCATCGAAGTTGAATCACCAACGACGACAGAGGCCATTACGCTTACGAAAAATTTACTTATCAAAATTTCCGGTAACGTCGAAAACATCACCGTGTTTATTCGTCGCAAACCGATGCACACAAGAGATATGAATTCGAAACCAATCCTGAAATTCAAAGTAACAAAAAGGGGACAAGGGATTATTATTCCCACCGCTGTGTTGCAATCGCTACCCCGTGCGTACGATTCATTTCTGTTTTCATTTCTTGTCGAGAAGAATACGACGACCACGTTACCCGGATATTCATCCAAAGTGTTGCTCAACGCTTCGTATGTTCATCATGTCCTTTATAATGTAAAGCGGTAACAACGCGCATGAAATATCCGCCACCAAGCCGCACCTTGTGGGCAGTTGCAATCATCCTTATGATGTATTCCTTAACCACAAGTTCACAATCGCTCAAGTCGGCACGTGCAACAGGCGTAGCCGGCTTTTCTGCTTTTGCAGAAGGCATCGGCTCGCTCGATTGGAATCCTGCCGGACTCGTGTCATTGAAAGATTGGCAAATTGAAGCGTCGTATTTTACTCCCCTTTATGGTTCAAGTCGTTCGGTGAGTCTTCACGCAGTAGCAACAGGGAAACGTTTTCTCAACGACCATGCTGCTGCGATGCAACTTACACCGGGCAACGTGCTTGAATTTGTTGTCCCGTCAACATTTGTTATTCAGGATTCATCCAACCCGGTGGTTAGCACGTACGATAAGACAATCAACTATACAGAGCGATATAGTTTGGGATATGCCGTGCGATTGAATGATGAACTCGCGCTCGGTTTCTCTGCCCGATTTCTCGAAACAAAAATTACCGACACGAAATATTCTGTTGACACAAACTCAATTATCCGTTCCGATGTGTTGAACTATGAGGGGAACGCGTGGGATGTGGATTTCGGAATGTTGTGGAATGTTTTGCCTTCATGGAAACTTGGACTCACTGCAAAGAATCTTTTTCACTTAACTGAAACACAACTTCCAACAGAAGCAGAACAGTATAAATTGAAAACCGACAAGGCGCTTCTAGCAGGAATCGGTTACACAGGAATACGAAGATTGGAAATCGGTTTTGATGCTGACACGAAGAAGCGTGTACGAATCGGCGGCGAGTGGACGTTTGCGGAGTTTCTGCAACTACGTGGCGGGATGTATTTCAACAACGAAGACTCGTTCAGTTCGGAAGCGT
>JACPVN010000414.1 GCA_016191715.1 Ignavibacteriota bacterium
AATAATCTTTTCTTTTTTGACATAGAGAAATCATACTACTTTTTCCTCACACATAAAAATCCTCTAACACGTTCTCTTGCTTGAACTTATATCCATTCTCTACTCGCTTTTTACCCACACTATTACGCGATGACCCAATATATATATGCATCTATAATTGAACTTGATTTAACCGATATAGAGGATAAAACAGAATAAAAGTCTTGGATGGTACCATAGTGAGTAAGCAACGATTCAGCAATTTCCACACGTAAGGTTAACGAGGGATCTTTTGAAATTTGATTCGATAATAAAGAATGCAAATCATAGTAATTTAGTCCAAATAAATATTCAAGGGTATGAAATCTAATATTTCCCCCATTAACTGTATCTGTCAGAAATGTATTCAAAACAATTGGTAACATTTCCTGACCAAAATGTTTAACCAGTGTCGCTAACATAATATATTTATTATAAGAGTCACTATCGTTTTGAAACGTCTGTAGTAAATAAAATTTTGCTGAATCTTCATAAATAGTTTCATTTTGTATCAGACTGTCCAGCATACCAATAGTCAAGAACTCAACAAAACTTCCTGGTGACCTTAAATATTGAAAAAGGTAGGGTGTTGTCGAATAGTTGCCTATTCGAAAAAGAATATCTGTTGCTCTTAATTTGATTTGTAACAAATCGAGTATTTCGATTTGTCGTTGTGAAATTTCGCCCGCTGATTCAATAATTGACAAAGCAATCGAATCTACATTTTCCGCATCAAATTGTACTAAAGCTTTCATATATTCATACTGTAAAATCCCAGACTCATTAAAGACCTTACTATTAATAGTGGGGACAGCTTCCAAAATATTATAAGACATGATTTTTTGTATAGCATCATATCGGGCTATAACATTATTACTATCTAATTGAAGTATTATTTTTTGTTTTTCTTCCTGAGAAATAGTTTGCGCAAACGAACAAATTGTAAAACTAACAATACAAGCAAGAAGAATGAACGCTAATTTGAATTTATAACTCATTTTTTTCACCTTTTTAATTGGCACATCGATCACTTATAGTACCGAGTGCATTAATGTACTTTTGGACAAGTAACCTTGCTTCTTCTGATTGATTAATTTTTATATTCTCGTTCCCTCGCTCCCGCGTGGGAATGTTTTTTCTTGACGCTCTTGCGTCCGGTATTTCTTCTTGTGATATTTCCATAAATAAATCTACTCTAAAATTTTCTCATTCTTCTTTTCGATCCATAGAAGGAATATCAGGCAATCTATTGAGGATGTACTCTGCATTCCAATAGAGAAACTGCCAACCGCTCATCTTTACTTCCCTTGTATCTCCATCCAACGAATCGTTGTATTCTTCATCCACTTTTTGTTGGAAGATTTTAATAAATCTCCGGCAACCGAGAGAATCTCCCTGTAGAATATAGATTTTAGCGCTATCTAAATTTGCATCCAGCTCATCAATAAAATCCTGATTGCCGAGCCAACCGTAAGAGGCAACTTGGTGTTTGATGCTGATGAGGGAATCAATCATTGTGGGTATTGGGGTACCGCTATCTGGTTGAGAGGGAGAAAAACCTTCTAGTATCCACTTGAGCATAAACGCGTTATTTATATCAGATTCATTAAATAAATAGTTAGATACATATTGATAGTCAGATGGTGTACCATAATGTGTTAGTAAGGACTCAGCTATTTCGCGCCGTCTTCGCGGAAAAGTCTCATCATATAATCTCTCCTTTAAAAACGAATGTAATTCAGAGTAATTGAGAACAAAAAGATTCTGAAGCGCAATCATTCTGTTAAGCGGATCATCATCATTTACACAAAGAAAAATTATTTCATCAGTGATAGTTTCACCGAAAAGTTTGACTAACAAACGTTGTGCTTTTCGACGAAAAACATTCCAATCAGATTTTCGGACAATAATCTTCAGCTCATTTTTTACACTGTCGCTATATAAAGGAACATTATTTTTAATTTCTTCTAATGAGTTCAAAATACGGTAGCTTACATTCGATGAGTCTCTGTGTAGCAATTGAAATATGTATTCAGCGGTAGAATAATCACCTTTACTGAAAAGAATCAAAGTAACTCTAGACTGTAAATCCAATGTATCAACCGTTTGCATAAATTGAGAGTATGCACGAATTGTATCTATTAACCGATGAGCAGCCGTTTGAGTATTTAGTGAACCGAGTTTTTGCATAGCTTCAAGATAGTTTACTTTAAGTTTTGCATCGGGTTCTAACCAGAGTTTTTCTTCTACAACTGGAAGTGCTTGATAAATACTGTCAACTTCAATTTGATATATTGCTTCCCATCTTGTGAAGAAATCTAAACTGCTGAGAGAATCAAGAATTTTTTGATAGGATTCTTGTGATATCGCTTGATTAAAAAAAGATAGTAATAATAAAATATATACTATAGTGAATGTCTGTAATTTGCTTATTGGTAATTTCATTTTATTTAGTCTCGTTCCCACGCTCCCGCGTGGGAATGTTTTTTCTTGACGCTCTTGCGTCCGGTATTTTACAAATATTCTTTTTTCATCGTTTGTATAAGTCGAAGAGCTTTTCCGTGTACACTCCCGCGCAGACAGAGTGTGTGAAAAGTCAACTTTTGGGAATTTTATCGTCGAAAACAAATCAGAATCGAAACTATTTTCCTGAAAAGCAGAGTTTTCACACAGTCTGAGAGAGCGGGAGCGAGATGGATTACTGAATCTCCAAATGACGAACCTGATAGACTGAATAATATTGCGGCGCCGTTTCACCAAGCCGCAAACTGCCGACCATTTTTGTGAACAACGGAACCAACGCGCTGTCGTTCAACGCAAACGGTTTCTCTGCATTATGCACAATGTAATCTGCTTTGCAAAATGGTTGATACAATTTCTTTTCGATAATTCCGTACGGCGTGTTTCCCTGATGAAGGAGCGGAATCACTTCGGGAGAAATCAATCCGGCAGTATCAAAAATTTTCCGTTGTGAAAAATATCCGACCGCGCCAATGTCCGGCATGACAACCAGAGAACCTTCCGGCGTGTTGTCTCTCAGCCATTTTCCAATCGAGATAAAACAATAATCCATAATTCCCCGCTGGAACGATTCTGCACGGGGTAATACAATCTGATGATACACAATTCTGTTTTCGAGCGAACCGGCAAGCGTAAGAACAACCGCTCCGATAAACACAAAACGCTGAGTCGTTGAGTTATTCAAAACGTATGTGAGCAACAAAAACGCATTAAGGACAATAAACGGAACTACAATGACAAAATACCGCGAGAACACATTCACGCCGGTAACACTATAATAAAGAATCAGCAACAAACACCACATCAAACCGAGGAAACTTTGCCGGTAAACAAAAAAACGTTCGAGTTGTTGCTCATCTGATTTTTCCGTCTGATTTTTTTTGAAATAGAAAATAATCAATGAAACAATAAGAACCGCAAGCGTTGCACCTTCCGTAATTCCAATCGTCCCGAAGGTACGAATGAGCGTTTGCCACATGTCTTTCACATCGAAGTTCAATCCCGATTTTGCAAGCGCAGTATTTGGAATCATCGTTCCGAATGTAAGTTGCGCATACACGAGCCACGGAATGAGAATCGCGATGTATGTCAGAATCAATTTGAAATTCAATTTCATCGCTCTCTGTTTATCATGCGAATTGATGATGACATCAACAAGAATAATACTCATAAGAAGAAATGCTTCCGGTCGAACGAGCGTGAGTAACGCAGTGAACACAGTTGCAAGCAAATATTCATTTCTCATACAATACAAAAACGCAAGCAACACAAGCAACACAGCAAGCGAAGTTTCCATTCCGCTTCCCGTCCAACGAATGAACCACGCACTTGAAGAAAATACAATCGTCGCGAGAAATGCTATCGGAACATTCCGAATCATTTCAATTGCAAGAATGAAGAAGACAACAATCGCGGCAGAAGCAAGAACCAAATCCAACGCTTTCGCGGCGATGTACAAATCAATTCCCATTTTTCCACCGAGTGAAATAAGCAGTAACCACAACGGACTTGTAAATCCGTACGTCGGCACTCCCGCGTTGAACGACATTCCATCTCCGGTAATAAAGTTGCGCGCAAACTGAAGATAAATGTACGTATCATCCGGCGTGTAACTGAAGTGCAAACTTGCCGTCACATAAAAAACGATAACAACAACCGGCACTCCAACAATTGCCAGCATTTTCACGAAGGTATCTTGGCTAACTTTCTTATTCGTATCTGATGAAAATAATGAGAACATGATATCGTAAATTTCTTCGCGTCACTCCGCGTCTTCTTTGCGCTCTCTGCGGTTAAATACTGACCGTGTGTAGAGCAGACCTGTGAACAACAGAACGAATCCAATTACCAAACTCTTCGACGCTATGAAAGAGAAAATCTGTCTCCATCTGCATGACATGTTTCTTTCCATACGAATCCCACACTACCGCCGCAACCTGTACGCCCGCTTCATGCGCTGCTTTGATGTCGTTCACCGCATCGCCGACCATCAACACTTCATTCGTCTCAAGTCCGAATGTTGAAAGAACATTTTTGATTCCTTCCGACGATGGTTTATGCTCCACCACATCAGTTCCGGTAACAATCAAATCAAAATAGTGTTTAATGCCAAGTGCATTGAGCGTGATGAGTGTGCTTCGTCTTCCTTTGCCTGTAAAAATTGCAAGAAGAATTCCCTGCTCTTTGAGATACTCCAAAATGTCTTGAACGCCATGATACGCATTTGCCATTCTTTGATGATGTGCTTCATAAAATTTGAAGAAGTCAACTAACGCTTCATCAACACGCTCTTTGCCGACAATTCTTTCTATAGCAATTTCTTCCGGTGGACCGAACATTCCGGTAATTTCCTTCGGCGAAAATACCTTACCGACATATTTTTCGGTTACATGGTTGAACGTAGCAAAAATCAGTTCGTTGGTTTGAGTGAGTGTGCCGTCTAAATCAAAGATAATACAGGAAAAGCGTTTCATGCGGTGGAAAATATACCAAAAACTGACCATGATTCATAGGATGCTTTTGATTCTCATGATTGATGAGAAATACCTATATTTGCACCCGTGACTCCAAACCCTGAACAACACGACAAACGAAATTTCTTCTATAATATTATTGAAGGCGCTCTTTGGGTTACAGGCGCGTTGCTGATTTCACCGCAAACTGTTATGCCCGCGCTTATTACACGGCTCGGCGGCGGCAATCTTGAAGTAGGCGTTTTAGGTGCAGTGTTGTTTCTTCCGTTATTCCTGCCGCAAATTTTTTCTGCGCGGTATGCACAAACGGTCGAGTGGAAGAAACCGGTTGTCGTCGGGTTCGGAATTGCACAAAGGGGCGCGGTATTTATCACTACGCTCGTTGTGGTTTTCCTGAGCGTCTCCCATCCGACACTTGTGTTGTGGTTGTTTCTTTCTCTCTTTGCCATTAACCAACTGATTCTTGGAATTGTTACGCCCTGGTGGTTTGATTTTTATACGAAACTGACTCCTCTGCAACGACGCGGACGGCTCACAGGATTCCGTAACGCGCTTGCAGGCGGACTTTCCATCGTTGGTGGAATGTATCTGACGTGGCTTCTCACCAAGTTTGATTTTCCTCTGAACTATTCACTTGCGTTTGCCACGACATTCATCTTGCAAATGGTAGCAATTGCATTTCAGTCTCAGATTGTTGAAGCATATCCAAGTACTGTCCTCCCCCGTACATCAGTTTTAGAATATTTTTCTCAATTGAAAAGTATCCTGAAAGAGAATAAACCGTTCCAACAATTTCTTTGGACATCGGCGTTTCTTATTCTCGCAACAATACCGATGAGTTTCTTCACGGTCTATGCGCTCAAGCATTTTCAGGCAAGCGATAGTATGGTGGGAACGTTCACGATGATAACGGTCGGCGGGCAAATCATCGGCGCATTAGTGAACGGTTATCTTGCCGACCACTTCGGAAACAAAGCCGCGCTCATTTCTGCTTCACTTTCATTTCTTTCCGCAACGCTGTTAGCATTGTTCGCTCCATCCATCGAATGGTTCAGCGTTGTGTTTCTGTTCTTGGGTGTCTTCATCGGCTCGGAAGTGATGATTCGCTACAACCTTGCCATCGAATACGGACCGGTTGAACAACGAGCCACATATATTGGCTTGATGAATACGATTCTCGCGCCACTTTACCTGACAGGATTACTCGGCGGCGTCTTCAGCGATTTGTTCGGTTACAAAACCGTGTTTGCAATCGGGCTGACGTTTTCTCTCGTTGGAATTACAATGTTGATTGTGAAGGTAAAGGAACCGAGGAAAGTATAAGAATTATTTTGCTTGTGTTTGAACTACTTCTTAATTACATTCAAACAGATAAGATAATCGTTCAGGAAAAACTATGTCCATCAAAGATAAAATCATCCACGAGATAGATGAATTAAACACAACCGAACTTACTCAACTTTCAAATTTTGTTGATTATTTGAAATACAAATCAAACCATAAACTATCACAATTAAATGAGAAAACCGTAGCAAAATTGTATAAAGAATTTGAAGACGAA
>JACPVN010000415.1 GCA_016191715.1 Ignavibacteriota bacterium
GAAGAATACGATTCCTGATTGCAAACACTTCACCGGCTACAAACCGTGTTTCCCGAACACGAATTGTTTGGAGGAATGTGTTGACCCTCAGCCAAGAGGAACGCGGATTCTCATCATTAACCTTGAAGCAATGGGGAATGTGCTTGTTACAACTTCGCTTCTTCCGGCAATCAAACGAAAGTACAAACAAAGTACGGTTTACTGGATTACATTGAAGAACGCATATCGCTTGCTTGATAACAATCCATACATTGACAAAGCGTTTGTGTGGGAACCGGAAAGTTGGCTCAAACTTCAAGCGATGGAGTTTGATGTTGTGATGAATATTGATAAGTCGGTTCAAGCAGGCGCGTTCATCATGTCATTAAATGCTACGAAAAAACTTGGCTATGGGTTGAATAAGAACGGCATCATCATTCCGCTCAACAAAGAAGCGGAATATAATTACCGTCTCGGACTTGATGACGAATTGAAATTCCGAATCAATCAAAAACCCAACACACAACTTCTGACCGAAGCGATGGGATTGAAATGGAAAAGAGATGAGTATGTTTTGAATCTAACAGAAGAGGAAATGGCATACTGTAGTTTCTACAAACAAAAGATTCTCAGAGACGATATCGAATCTCGAATTGCCAATTTCGAATTAAAAAATAAATCCGCAATCCGCAATCCGCAATCCGAAATTAAAGTGGTTGGTCTCAACTCCGGTTGTTCGCTTCTCTATCCGAACAAGAAAATGACGATTGACCAGCATGTAATTCTCATCAATGAATTATCGAAACAGGAGAATTTGAAACTTGTGTTGCTTGGCGGACCGGAAGATACGGAACGAAATGCGGAAATAGTTCGTCGCGTTGATGATAAAGTAGTAGATACGCCAACAACAGAGGGATTGCGACGCGGAATCTGTTACGAAAATATTTGTGATGTTGTTATTTCAGGTGATTCGTTTGGAATGCACGTAGCAATTGGACTGAAGAAACATGTCATTGCATGGTTCGGAGTTAGCTGTCCACAAGAAATTGATTTGTACGAGCGGGGAGTAAAACTAATTCCGGAAAGTTTACACTGCTCACCCTGCTGGAAACATCAATGTCCATACAATCTTGAGTGTGTGCAGATGATTGATTTGGAGAAGATTGTGATGGAAGTTGATACATACGTGCGACTCACTTCCTCTCTAAAACACAACTGAAAGATGAATAAAGAATTAATCTAGAATGGAAAGTGAGCCGCACTTTTTCCACAAAAAGAAAATTTGTATATACATCTGCTCACGAACGAGTTATGAACGAAAAAACAGACATACGATGGAAACAGCGTTTTCAGAATTATGAAAACTCGTTTCAATACCTGAAGGAACTTACTATAGTAAAAGATTTTTCAGAAATCGAAATTGATGCTACGATTCAACGGTTTGAAGTAGCATACGAGTTGGCTTGGAAAACACTTCAGGATTTTCTTGAAGAACAAGGATACGATGGGATTAAGGGACAGAAGAAAGTTATCATCAAATCATTTCAGGATATGGTTATTGAACAGGGCGAAACATAGTTACAAATGAACGAGGACAGAAATATTCTTTCCAATGCGTATGACTATGACAAGAGTCGGGAGATATTTTGGAACATCATTAGAAATTATATTCCGTTGTTAGAATCATTTTACATGAAAATGTGCAATGAACGAGACAAGAAAATTTGGATTAAGCGCTGAAAGTCTTGAATGGATTTTCAGGGTGTTGCGCGTTTTTCCTGAGATTGATGAGGCAATTATTTTCGGCAGTCGGGCGAAGGGGAACTGCAAACCCGGAAGCGACATTGATTTGGCTGTAAAGGGAATTTTTCCTTCATACAATTTTACAGAACGAATCCGTACTATGCTGGAAGATGGGCTCAATCTTCCGTACTTTTTCAATGTCGTTGATTACAACAAAATTTCCAATCCATCACTCAAAGAACATATTGACAGAGTGGGACGATTGTGTTACAAAAAAGGGGATTGATTACAATTCTTGTCACGTACCTCTGACGTGTGTGGCGAATGAAACCTTCACCGTATCGTATAAGTAAACATCAGCAACAAATATTTCCCAAGCTCCTGATTGTTAGAATCCTCGACATAGGTTTCTGTCACTGAGCGATTGACACTTGTGTTTTGGTTGAGGAGGTCGGTGACAGTGAGACGGAGTTCTCCGTTCTGATTGCTGAATATCTTTTTCCCGAGACTAAGGTTCCAAAGCCAATAGTTTTGGCTGTACGCCTCGCCTAAACCAGTGTAGAGCGTGTTCGTTAATTCATTTCGTAGTACCACTCCTTCCCAAAACGTCGCGTTAAATTTCAATCCGGAGTTGTGGTAGTAGTAATTATTATCCAATTCTTTTTGCAATGAATTTCTGGAGATATTGTAGTTACCGGAATAGGAAATTGTATAATCAACATCTTCACTTATGTTACTGCTGACGACGATTCCAAAGTTTATTCCCGTACTGTTTGTTATGTTTATATCATTGTTGATGAGTCCCGGTGTTTGAGAAAATGTATAACCTGCATTTATGTTGAGATTGCTCTTTATTGTTGCCACAGGAAAGCCATGCGTGATGAACGAACGAACGCTCCAGTTATCATCGAGATTAACAGGATACGTCAATTGTGCGCCACGTTTAGTTGAGTCGAGCGATGAAGTCACAGTTGAATTTCCTATGTAATTATTTGTGTACGATGTCATGAACATGAGAAACGTCGTCTTTGTTCGGTCAACACTCGTGAGCGAATATCGAGACATCAGCGTATGCGTGAGTGACGGTTTCAAATCAGGGTTACCGGATGTGAGGAGTAGCGGATTTGAATTATCAACAACATTTTGAAGTTGATTGATTGACGGCTCACGAGTTGATGTTCTGTAAAACGAGTGAATGTTATCCGTCTCGGAAATTTTGTATTGCATGAACGCAGAGGGGAGAAGATTGTAAAATGTTTTTTTTGTCGAAGAAGTAAATGGAAACACCTGTTCGCCTTCCAAATCGGCAATCTGATACGACATTTCAAGATTCAAATTAACATAAGAATCCCGCCAACGATAGGCAACGCCTGCGTTTTGTGTCGTGTATTTATTCTCGTATTGATTTGATAGCGATGTATCTAACAACGAATAAGAGTTGGTTGCAGAACTAAAATCAGATCTCCGGTTATCAGCATTGTTTTTCGAGAACGAAGGATTGTATGAAAATTGAAGTTGTGTATTCTCCGCAATTGGTTCTGTATAAACAATTCTTGATGAAAAAGATGTACCGACCGTTTTCGTTGTTGAGTGTTGGTTAATTGTGTCGTTTGTGCTCATCTGTCCACGATAATACGCGGCAAGCGAATTAACTTCTCCCGTCCCTTCACGATTGTTTAATCCGTTTCTGAGTTCAATCGAAAACGTTCTTCCTGTTGTTTCAAAGCGATGTCTGAACGTTAATTGATTATTCAGATTATTTCCGTTCGTGTTTGATTTGTTCCCGTTGGTTGTTCGGTTGAGAAGCAACGAATCATTCAGTATGTTAGTTCCGAAGAGGTAACTTGTCGAGTTGTTATCCTGAAAGTACAATCTCGGTTGAAGAATGATGGAGTTCATAGTGTCTATCGTGTATTCAAACCGCATTTCGAGCCGGTGATTGAAATTCTTCGTCGCTACATCGGAAAGTTGGTCGTATGTTCGAGTTGAATCGGAAGTAGTGAAATACTGCCGTTGCAGATTTTGTAAATTTTGATTTTGCGTTCGATTGAAAAAATAACTGTGCTGAACGGAAAAATTATCCCCCCAATTATCTGAATAATTCAAACCAAACGAGTTTGTTGATGCAATTCCGTTTTGTTGTCCAACGAGAAAATTACTTCCACCGAAACCGCCTTGAAATTGTCCTCCTCCACCTCCGCCTCGCTCAAAACGGGGACCGCCCATTCCACCGCCTGGTGGACCGCCTCGACCGCCTCCGCTCATCA
>JACPVN010000416.1 GCA_016191715.1 Ignavibacteriota bacterium
CATCAATTACATCCTTCATGTTGACAGGATAGCCGTCTCGTTCCAACAACAATCTTCCGGTCGGATGACCAAGCATCGTAACATATTTATTCTTCAATGCTTTGATGATTCGGTTCGTTGCTTCGGCTTCCGTCATTTTGAATTTGCTATGAACGGAAGCGACAACATAATCGAACCCTGAAAGAACTTTATCGCTCCAATCGAGTGAACCATCGGGAAGAATATCGCACTCGGTTCCCTTAAACAGCCGGAAGTTCTTGAAAGCGCTATTTAGTTGTTCGATTTCTTTGAACTGATGTTTCACTTTTGCTTCATTTAATCCGCCAGCGTAGGCGGCTACCTTGCTGTGGTCAGCAATGCCCAAATATTCCCAGCCAAGCTTCATCGTTGCTGTTGCCATTTCGAGCAGGGAGTTTGCGCCGTCGCTGTACGTTGTGTGGCAGTGAAATGTTCCACGTATATCTTTCTCCTCAACAAGTTTCGGGAGTTTCTTTTTATCTGATGCTTCAAACTCGCCCATGCTTTCCCGAAGTTCAGGTGCGATGTACGCGAGTTCAACTGCTTTGTAAATATCTTCTTCTGTTTTGCATTTTATGATGCGTTTCGCTTTGCCTCGTTTCTCTTCTGCGCCGAGTTCGGAGAAACCGTACTCGTTCAAACTCCAGCCAAACTGTTTTGCGCGTGAACGCATCTCAATGTTATGCTCTTTGCTTCCCGTAAAATAATTAAGAGCGAACGGAAACTCGTCATCGTTTACAACACGCAAGTCACAGTTGATACCAGTTTTCAAAAGCACGCTTGATTTCGTTTCACCATGTCCGATAATTTTCTCCACGTCAGGATGGGATGTGAAAACTTCCATAATCTTTTTCACATCAGTTTTCTTTGCGCTGACGAGAATGTCAATATCACCGATGACTTCTTTTCGTCGTCGAAGACTTCCGGCAACTTCACAACGTATTATTCCCTTTTGTTGTTTGATGACTTCGACAATTTTATCAGCCGCTTTCTTTGCTGATGAATAATGGTGTTTATCAACATGCTTCTTGAGAAGTTCAATTCCGCTGAGAATATTTTCTTCCGTCTTTTCTCCGAAGCCTTCCAGCTTTGCAAGTTTGTGTTGCTCACATGCGGCTTTCAATTCTTCAACCGATTTGATTTCAAGTTTCTCATACAAGATTTTGATCCGCTTGGGACCCAATCCCTGAATACGCAACATGCCGAGTAATCCGGGCGGGAGGGATGATTTCAACTCTTCATAATATTTCATCGTGCCGGTTTGAACAATCTCAGTGATGTTTTCCGTGAGAGATTGACCAATGCCTTTGATGCTTCTCAATTCACCCGATTGAACGAGTTCATTCAAATCTTGTGTCAGCGCGCCAATAGTTCGTGCCGCGTTGTGGAATGCGATGCACTTGAATCGGTTTTCTCCGCGAAGCTCCAACAGAGTTCCGATTTCGTCGAGGATGTCTGATACTTGTTTTTTGTCCATAGTTATGCGAGTTCTAAATCGTGTTCTGTCGGTTGAAATGATAAGCGTGTGTTGAGAAACTCATTCAATTTGTTAATGATATCTTGTTGCTTAACAAACTGCATCAGTTCAATGCGTAGCTTTGAAATTCCCGGAAAGTCGCGCAAGTACCCGCTATAATATTTTCTGAACTCAATCACTCCGCCTCGTTCGCCTTTCAATTGTATAGATTGATTCAAATGCTCGACAAGCAGGTTGATACGCTCTTCTAAAGAGGGAGGGGCGAGCAATTCGTTTGTATTCAAGAAATGTTTGATTTCTGAAAAGATCCATGGATTAGAAATTGCGCTGCTTGCAATCATAATTCCATCGCAACCGGTTTCTTCAAAAACAGATTTTGCTTTTTGCGGCGTATCTATTCCACCATTCACAATAATGGGAATTGAAACTGCTTGTTTAACTTCCGGGATGTGAGAGTAATCTACTTCACCACGATTTCCTTGCGAGCGCGTTCGGCAGTGAATTGTCAATCCCTTCGCTCCGCAATCTTCTACCATCTTTGCAA
>JACPVN010000417.1 GCA_016191715.1 Ignavibacteriota bacterium
CGCTTCACGAACCGTAATAACTCCTCCACGCGCCGTTGCATCGCGCCTGCCTTCCGTTCCACCAATTTGTATTGGCTTATCCGTCAACACGCCAGGTTGATGATGATGTGTGATTGTTTCATATTCATCCATCATCCACGCCATTGTTTGGGGATTAGTGTACACATCAGGCGCAGGAATATCCCGGTCAATTCCTATGTACTCGGCAACTGCTCGAACATATCCACGCGACAAATTCTCCAACTCGCGTTCCGACATATTTTTTGGGTCGCATTTCACTCCACCTTTTCCTCCGCCAAGCGGCAGATCAACGACAGCTGTTTTCCATGTCATCCAACCTGCAAGCGCTCGAATTGTATCCACTGTTTCATCAGGATGAAACCTGATTCCGCCTTTTGCAGGACCTCGTGCATAGTTGTGTTGGATTCTCCACGCGTGAAAAATCTTTTTTGTTCCGTCATCCATTTGGACAGGAACGGTAAATTTATATTCCCGTTG
This sequence comes from Ignavibacteriota bacterium, assembly GCA_016191715.1. GTDB lineage: Bacteria > Bacteroidota > Ignavibacteria > UBA10030 > SZUA-254 > FW602-bin19. Next base: position 499 of record JACPVN010000417.1, read on the forward strand.
GGGCCAGAGCAATAACTCAATAGTCGGTTCATCAAGATTGAGCAATCTTGCCGCTTCGCGAACCTGTTGTTGTGTTACATCAAGTGAATTGTACGATTTCATATCTACTCCTTGTTTTTCGATGGTTCAAATGATTTGTCATCATTGTTGATGCTGAGAATGATGCGGTACCAGCAATGCTTACACATCAATGCCCGGTCAACACCGAGTAATACTTTTTCCCACGGACTTAATGCACGACCGCAGTGTGGACATGCATCGAAGACTTTCGGTTTTTTCTCAGATGATTCTTGCTCATTCATATATTTTCCGGTTTCAAAATTATTCCTTTGTGCTGATGTCCGTTCATCTTCACAATGAGCGGGTTATCAAATTGCAAATGCCGCGTAAATAGTTTCTCTTCAACTGTGGGTTGCGACTTCAACCATTCCCAATCAACAAATCCCTGATTCGTGTGCGGATTCACAGAAAAATAGCCAATCATAAACGCTGTGAGATTTTGAAAGAAGTGCGAGCCCTGAGACGGTTCCACTGCAAAATCCTTGAAGCCGGATTCAACAATCGCCTTCGCTCCGGAGATTTGGTCCCATCGGACAGGAATACCAAGCCACGGGTCAAGTGTTCCCCAACGTCCAACTCCAATCAGTAGGTAGGGCTTTCCTTCAGAAACAAGCTTGCCGTTGAACTGCCCGACTTCCCGCGCCACCTCCTGACTTTTAGCACGCTCATATTTATCAAAATCAACAACAATAACATCATAGATATTGGAAATCTTCCCGTTGCCCAATACTTGTGAACTCTGGCAAATCAATGTTGATTGGTCAATCGAATCCAAATTCAATTCTTCAAACTCACGACTGACAACTAACGGACGCATCTGCAGTACACCAAATTCTTTTGGCTTTCCTTGAGGTACATTCATGTTCACAGCAAATTCCATTTCAACCGGAGTTCCCATTCCCCATGTTCCCATGTCGAGAAGTAATTCTAATATTTCAGGAAGTGGAAGAAGTTTGCTTTTCATAATTGGAGCGAATGTCACCAATCTCAATCCTTGTCTGGCAATTCCCTCGTACACTCTATCATTCTCGTGCGAATATGTTGAGCCGACAAACGAAAGCGTTCCATCCTGTTCTGCAACATCTAAGTTGAATGTTTTGGTTAGTGTATCGTATGTGTGAATTTCATTATCAACCTGTGCGCTTAAATCAAGTGCAAAAAATTCATGCTGATTGTTTGCTAACGTATCTTTGATTGTCGCAAGTTGTTGAATTCTGTTCGGATACTTTGGACAAAACCGAACAGTCGGTCCGCCATCAACCACCATTTTCCCAAGTCCAAGCGCAACAGAAACAGTTCCATCGGTCGGAAGTTGAGGAGCGACCGGATAAAAGTTGTACGACTTTGCAACACCAGAAATATTCGGATAGAAACGATTGTGGTAACGCGAGCCAATCATTTTTTGAATGATGACCGCCATCTTTTCTTCTTCGAGACGGTACGATGTCACCTTGATGTAATCTTTCGCCGCCTGATAAAATGTCGAAGCATACACACGCTTGATGCTGTTAATCAATTCGCCGAGACGGATGAAGGGATTCGGATTATTGTTCGGTATCATGTATGTTTCATACACACCGGCAAACGGTTGGTATTGAGAATCTTCCAGCAAACTCGATGAACGAACCGCAAGCGGCTCGCGGATGATGTCGAGAAACGCGGCAAGTTCTCCGAGAATCTGCTCGGGAAATTTTTCCGCTTCAAGAAACCGTCGCGTAATTTCCTGGTCATCGGAACAACTCATCGCAAAACTGCGGAGGTTATTCTCTTCTAAAAATTGGTCGAACACTTCTGTTGCAATGACAACGCCCGAAGGGACGTAAATCTGAATTCCCGAAAATTTTTCCCTGACTCTGTAATAATTGATAAGCATGTTGAGAAAACCAAGTCCCCGCGCTTTACCTCCGAGCGAGCCTGCGCCGATGCGGGCAAAACTGCTCGAAGGGTCAAACGTATCTTTCACAAAATCGGTAATCAATCCCCGCTGTTGCATGATGCGGTACGAGTGAAGAGAATTGATTAAATCATCACGCAGTTCTTTGATGGAGGCGTACTCGACGACTTTTCGGGGACGAAGTTGTTGTGCAAGCCAGAACTCCGTTCGCGCTTTCAGCCAGTTCGAGAAATGATTTCGTTCGCCGTGGAAGCGAAGACTTTCTTCCGGAACAACCTGAAGTTGTTCTTCCAACGTTCGTAAATCGTTTGAACGCCCGACTTCAATTCCTTCCGGTGTTCGGAAAATAAAATCGCCGAAACTGAAATACGTGTTCATGAATTGCCGGACCTCATTCAACAACAGAGGAGAATCTTTCAGCACGAACGATGCACCTACCGCGTACGCTTTCTTCTCATTCTCCGGTTGGTTTGATTGAAGCAAAATCGGAATATCCGACTGACGCGATTTTACATTTCTGGCAAACTCCAATCCTGCCTGCGAATCCGGCTTTCCGTTCCGATAAAAGTCCACATCCGAAATCACCCCGAGAATATGTTCTTGAAATTTTTCAAAATATTTCCACGCTTCGTCATAGTTTGTGCAGAGAAGAATTTTCGGGCGCGCCCTCATCCGAAGAAACCGATGCGAAAGATTGATTCCTTCCGAGATGAGTCGCTGAGATTGCTTAAGAATTTCCGTGTAGATGAGCGGCAGAAACGATGAGTAAAACCGGATGTTGTCTTCGATGAGGATGATGGATTGTACACCAACGAGTTTCGTGTCGTGTTCCACATTCATCATGTCTTCCAGATGTTTGATGATGGCGATGACGAGACGGAAATCTCCCTGCCAGATAAAAATGCGGTCAAACACCGATGTATCATGATGAGCAAGAAGTTCGGCGAGCTCGCGGTTATCAAAGGCAAGAAGAATTATCGGAATCGTTAGCCCTGCGGCCTTCGCGGCTTTGGCAAACTGAAGCGAGTGCATGTCCTCGATGTGAAGCGTCGTGATAATGAGGTCGAAACGTTTTTCCTCCTTTGCAAGTGAGATTGCTTCCGACCCGCTCGAAACCCGCGTCAACTCCGGAGAGTGACTGAGATTCAGTCCCTGATATTCATTCCGTATCAGTTCATACAAACGCCCGTCTTCTTCAAACAAATACGAGTCGTACAGACTCGATACAAGTAACACATCGCGGATACGGAGCCGCATGAGATTTTGAAATCCCTGAAAGCGCGTACCGTAACCGTGTTCTATCCAAAGTTGGTCCGGTGATTTCATCTTTGAGTATCTAACATTTTAACTTCTGATATGTTTCGGTAGAATATTTTTGATTCTATTACTGAAAAATGTCTTGTTCAACTTATTATTTTAAAATATCGAATAATGAACAAGGAATGATGAATACCGAAGTCAATACCAACTCTTCATCATTCGAAATTTCTTGTTCGATATTCATTATTCTTTTTTGGTTGTGGCTTGTCCACGTTATGTTGTAGGTGATAGGTCGTAGATTGAAGGTGTTAGGGTTTTATCCACAAACAATGCAGGAGAGCCAGCACGACAAA
>JACPVN010000448.1 GCA_016191715.1 Ignavibacteriota bacterium
TCAGAAAAAAACTCTATTGTCTGTTTTTTAAGAATAACGCATATCCACTTTTCTTTTCTAGGGATTGTGAATTCAAATTTTAGACTTGACGGAACTAAATGCAGTTTTGAGTTTTGCTTTCTAAATCGGATCGCGGGGAAATGTTGTCCATCTTTATTTTTTTCGATTGCTCCAGCAAATAGAACAGGACTTTCCTTGTTGATATCTACGACCGAAAAATAATTATTAGGATGATTTTTGAAGTTGATCCTAATTCTGTGAGGATATAAACTCTCAATCACGATCAAACTTTGAACTATTTGATTCAATATTTCATTTGTAAGGCTACTTGAATAAACAGCTAATAACTGATTAATTTGGCTCTGATTCATAATTTTTTAAGTATACTTTCTTTTGTGCGTTTTGTTCTACAGTTGGAACAGTAATAAGCATCAGTTTTTTCTGATACCTTTGTACCCCAAGATGTAATTACTGAGCGCCTAATGGTATAATGAAAGGATTGTCCCTTCTTATAGAAATATTCGATCATTGGACCATTACAATTAGGGCATTTAACCCCGAAAATTGATGCTCGAATTTCAGATTGACTTAATTGTTTGGGAGGTTTTTTAAATTTATTGGTTGACTCGCCATACATCATTATTCCTGCAAAACCTAGAATACAAATAAACCCTATGATAATGCCAGCAATGGAATCGCCAAATACCATTATCAAAAATCCTAGAACGAATAAAAATGCAGCAAAAGCAACAAGCGTGTTTCCATCATCATCAGATTGTTTTGGCTCTTCCAACTTTTGCGGTTCAGAAACTTTAGTATTATTCACAATTTTTGATTGTACTGTATTTTTAGATTTTTTAGTGATAAAATGAGTTTTTTCATATTTGTTCCTTTTTTGTACACCTTTTACGACCTTTTTCCACCTTTCTATTTTTCTCCCTTAAGTTTATCTTTCTCTGTATTTTTTTAGATGGTTTCAAGAATATGATACTTCTCAATATTTTAAATCAGTTTTCTAATCGGGTTCAACTATAAGAGATTCCAGTTCTTTCACTTTCCATGTTAGAAAATCAACATGTTGAAAGTCTTCATCCACAAGAAACTCATTCACTTTTCCTTCTCGAATGAGATTGTCTAATTCTTCGATGGAAGTGACGTTGTATTTCCTGCATGTTGCAATTCTTTCAATGTTGATGCTTCTCAGTTTTTCTTGAAGCAAGGAGCGAATGCTACTCTTCAGGAAATCTTCCTGACTAACATTAAGAACATTAATCGCTTTTTGTTGTAAGGATTCTAAAGTAACTGTCTGCATATTCCACCAATAATTATATTTTCAAACTTTGAACTATCAACCGTCAACCTCGAACTAACTATTCAAACGCCGCTAACCCTGTAATATTCTCACCAACAATCAGCGTGTGCATTTCGTGTGTTCCTTCATACGTTTTGACAGATTCCAGATTTGCGCTGTGCCGCATGATTGGGTATTCATCAAGGATTCCGTTTGCGCCGTGAATCTCTCGTGCGATGCGGGCGATTTCAAGTGCGTGATAAACGTTGTTTCGTTTCGCTAAAGAAATGTGTTGGAATTTTGCTTTGCCTTTATCTTTCATTCGTCCGAGTTGGAGACAGAGAAGTTGTGCTTTGGTAATTTCCGTTACCATGTGAACGAGCTTATCTTGCGTGAGTTGGAAACCGGCAATCGGTTTTCCAAATTGAATTCGCGACTTGGCATAATTCAAAGAAGAATCATAACACGACATAGCGGCTCCAATCGCTCCCCACGCAATTCCGTAACGCGCCTGCGAGAGACACATCAGCGGCATTCTCAATCCATCAGTAGCAGGAAAGATATTTTCTTTCGGAATTTTGCAGTCCTGAAAAATCAATTCGGATGTGATAGACGCGCGGAGAGAATGTTTGCCCGTCATTTCGGGAGCGGTGTAACCGGGCGTTCCTTTTTCAACTAAGAAGCCGCGTACAACACCATTTAACTTTGCCCAGACGACAGCAACATCTGCAATCGTGCCGTTGGTAATCCACATCTTCGCACCGTTGAGTAGATAATGGTCGTCTTTGTCTTCTGCGCGGGTAATCATTCCTCCGGGATTGGAACCAAAATCCGGTTCAGTCAAACCGAAGCAACCAATCTTTTCGCCGCGTGCAAGTTTCGGAAGCCAATAATCTTTCTGTGTTTCAGAGCCGAACGTGAAAATAGGATACATCACAAGCGCGCTTTGGACAGAACAAAAACTTCGTACGCCGCTATCGCCGCGTTCGAGTTCCTGCATCACTAAACCGTAGGCGACATTGTTCATCTCTGCACAGCCATACTTAGCAGGAAGAGTTGCGCCGTACAAACCAAGTTCAGCCATTTTTGCTACAAGTTCTGCAGGAAATGTTCCTGCACGGTAATGTTTTTCGATGATGGGAATGATGTTGTCATCAACAAATTCACGAACAGTGTTTCGGACAAGGATTTCCTCTTCGGAAAGAAGGTCATCCATTTGATAATAATCTAAGCCTTGAAATTTCGTCATGGGAGGTCTTTCATTGTTTTCAGATACAATAAACGCCCTGACAAATTAGTCGAGGGCGCGCTAAATTTTGTGGTGCAAAATTAAGAAAATCGGGGATGAATAAAAAATATTTCTACATGAATCTGAGCAATGGATAATTATTCATTTTTTACAAAGGAGATGAAGCGAATGTGCCTAAGTACGGATGGAAAAGAGATGGAAATCGAATATCAAAATAAAAAGTGCGATACGTCAGAGTTATTAATTATTCAACAGAAATTCCATACTCCTTAATTTTCAGGTAAAGAGTTTTCTGACTTATTCCGAGTGCTTCCGAAACTTTTGCACGGTTGCCTTTGAAAATCTTTAATACTTTTTCGATATGTTCTTTTTCCATATCGTCAAGCGAAAACGACTTGGTTTGCTGTTCCGGTTGTTGGTCGGTGAGATGGAGGTCGTGGTATTCAATTACGTCTCCACTCGAAAGTATGATTGCACGTTCGATTACATGCTCAAGTTCGCGGACATTCCCGGGCCAATTGTACATCAACAATGCATCAAGTGCATCCTTGCTTATTTTTTTTTGTTGTCTTGATTTTGATTTTTTCTGAAGGAAGAATTCAACCAGCGCAGGAACATCGGCGAGGTGATCTTTTAATGCCGGCATTCGTAACGTAAACACGTTGAGGCGATAAAGTAAATCTTCACGAAATCGCCCGGCACGCGCTTCCTCTTGTAAATTTTTATTTGTTGCAGATAGAACACGGACATTCGCCTGAAGTTCGTTAGTCCCGCCAACACGACGAAATGTTCCGTTTTCAAGAAAGCGAAGAAGTTTCGGTTGAACAGTTTGACTGATATCGCCTACCTCGTCAAGGAATAATGTCCCGCCATTTGCTACTTCTACAAGTCCCGGTTTTGCAGTGTACGCGTTGGTAAACGCGCCTTTTTCATGTCCGAATAATTCGCTTTCGAGTAATGAATCCGGAATAGAGGAACAATTTACTGGAACAAAAGGATTATGAACACGCGGACTGTTTTTATGAATAAAATTTGCAATCAATTCTTTTCCGGTTCCGCTTGGACCGAGAATCAGAACGACAGAATCGCTTTCTGCAACACGTTTTGCATACAGAAGTACATCAAGCATTGCCTTGCTGCTTCCGATAATTTCAGATGTGCCTGCTTTGCGTTGTAATTCATCCTGAAGGAGTTTGTTTTCGGTAGAGAGTTTTTTCCGCTCAAGTGCGCGCTCAATGATTTGCTCAAGTTGATTGATATCATATGGTTTCCCAAGAACATCGTAAGCGCCAAGTTTCGTCATCTCAACTGCCATTTGCAAATCGGCGAAATTGGAAATCATAATGGTCTGAGAAGAGGGAGAATTTTCCTGGACGAATTTCAAAACTTCTTTCCCGTCAACACGAGGCATTTTGAAATCTAAGAGGACGACATCAAAAAGTTTTTTTTGGATGATGTTGATGGCTTCCACTCCATCGAATGCGAGGTCAACTTCATAGGTGCCGCTTGACTGAAGTTCCTCCCGAAGTACGGTTGTTAACGATGCCTCATCATCTACAATAAGGATATTATAACGTTGTGGCAACTTTACTCTTCATCATCGTTGAAAAGAGAAAGCTACTCCCCTAGAACGCGCTCAATCGTCGTGAGCAAATCAACAAGGTCATATGGTTTGCTGATAAAATCTTCCGCTCCGAGTTTTTTGGATTCGATTGCGTTCTTCAAATCGGCAAACGCGGTCAACATGATGACTTTGATGTCCGGATAATCCTTTTTAATAAATTTCAGTACTTCAAAACCGTCCACTTTTGGCATTTTAATGTCAAGCAAAACAATATCAAACGGTTGTTGTTTGATGATGGCAATCGCTTCATCTCCGTCTGCCGCAGTGCCGACATTGTAGCCTTCATTGACAAGTTCTCCGCTCAACACGGTTCGGAGAGCTTCTTCGTCGTCAACAACAAGTACGTTATGTTGATTATCCATGAAAAATTCCTTCAAATAAATAATTGTAAAAACGCGATAATAGCATTTTCGCTTGCCAAAGTAATGAATTAGATTCTAAAAAGCAACAGAAATATATTATTTTTGATTTTCTGTGCAATTCCAATTGTTAAATTGATTCTAAATTATCGGTGGTGCTGATAATAATAAAGGAAAAAAATGTGCCGTGGTTAAGAGATTGAGAATAAACAAATGCCTTTCAATACCCACAATTTGTACCTTTAACGAGTAAGAGTCGGGATGCCGGGATTTGAACCCGGGACCTCCTGCGCCCAAGGCAGGCGCGCTAGCCGAGCTGCGCTACATCCCGAATCGAACGTGGCAAATATACAAAAGTTCGTTACACTAAGCAATGTCATGATGTTATAATTCAACTCACAAGGATTAAATGTCCGGTGAATGATTTTTTCGAATTTAATCCCCATAAACTAAATATAATTTCATCTGATTTGGCTTTCATCAATCCGTTTTTTTTGTTTGTTAAATTCCCCTCAATCTGCTATATTTGCACTGCATTTTTTATAAAACCCCACCATTTTTTCTCATTTGCGGGTTTTTCTTACTTACAACATCATCTAAAAATCCGCCTCGTGCGGAAAGGAACTTAATGAACGAAGGTATCATTACGCAGGTCATCGGACCTGTTATTGACATTGATTTTTCCGGCGGCAAACTTCCTGCAATTCTTAATGCTGTCAAAATTGCGCGTAAAAGCATTGAAGGTGTACAGGAAGACCTTATCTGTGAAGTCCAACAACATCTCGGTGAAGAACGCGTGCGTACGGTAGCAATGGATTCGACCGATGGTTTGGTTCGAGGTATGAAAGCAATTGATGTAGGCACACCAATCTCCGTTCCGGTAGGACCTGCGACACTTGGTCGTTTAATCAATGTTACAGGACAAGCAATTGATGGACTTGCCCCATTGAAAACAGACACCTACTACGCAATTCATCGTCCCGCTCCGGAGTTTAAAGACCTCAGCACAAAAAAAGAAATGTATGAAACGGGGATCAAAGTTATTGATTTACTTGAACCGTATTCAAGAGGCGGAAAGACCGGATTATTCGGTGGAGCCGGCGTGGGTAAAACTGTCGTTATCATGGAATTGATTCACAACATCGCAATTCACCACGGCGGTTACTCGGTGTTTGCCGGAGTTGGTGAACGAACTCGTGAAGGAAACGACCTGTATCTTGAAATGAAAGAGGGTGGAGTTATTGATAAAACCGTTCTTGTGTTTGGTCAGATGAATGAACCTCCCGGCGCTCGTCAGCGTGTTGCATTGACTGCGTTGACGATGGCAGAATATTTCCGCGACGAGGGACGAGACATTTTACTTTTCGTTGATAACATTTTTAGATTTGTCCAAGCAGGCTCGGAAGTTTCCGCACTGCTTGGTCGTATGCCTTCCGCAGTCGGTTACCAGCCGACACTCGGAACCGAGATGGGTGAATTGCAGGAACGCATCACATCATCGAAGAAAGGTTCCATCACATCAGTACAGGCAATCTACGTTCCTGCCGACGACTTGACTGACCCCGCGCCTGCAACAACGTTCAGCCATCTTGACGCAACAACAGTGTTGAGTCGTCAGATTGCAGAACTTGGAATTTATCCCGCAGTTGACCCGCTCGATTCTACTTCACGAATCCTCGACCCGCTTATCGTTGGAGAAGAGCATTACAATGTTGCAAAACGTGTGAAAGAAATCTTACAAACGTACAAAGATTTACAAGACATCATCAACATTCTCGGCATTGACGAATTATCTGATGAAGATAAAGTCACTGTTGCCCGCGCACGAAAGATTCAGAAGTTTCTTTCACAGCCATTCTTTGTTGCTGAACAGTTTACCGGCTTTGCAGGAAAGTATGTGAAGTTGGAAGATACAATCCGCAGTTTCAAGGGACTCGTCGAGGGCGAGTACGACCACATTCCCGAAGGCGCATTCTATATGTGCGGCGCAATCGAAGATGTGATTGAAAATGCAAAGAAGATGGCAGCGTAAGCCGTATGGCAGAAAAGAAATTCCAACTTGAAATTGTAACGCCTCAGCGCGTAGTCTTCAAAGGCGACGTGGAAAGTTTTACAGCGCCCGGTTCACTCGGTAGTTTTCAGGTGTTAGTAAACCACGCACCGTTGCTTTCCGCCATCGGTGTTGGTGAAGCAAAGATGCGCGATACACAAGGCAACGAAATTCATTATGCAACAAGCGGCGGCTTTGTTGAAGTGATGAACAATCGTGTTGTTATGCTTGCAGAATCTGCAGAGCGTTCGAACGAGATAGATGTTTCCCGTGCCGAGAAGGCAAAATCACGTGCGCAACAACGAATAGAACAGCACTCTAATGATATTGACCTCGAACGAGCGCGTATCGCTTTGGTTCGTGCAATCAACCGATTGAAAATCGCTCAACGAACTTAACCATTTGTGTAGAATTTACAGACCCACTTTGGAGTTTTCCGGAGTGGGTTTTTCTTTTGGTGAGCGGTTAATTAGTGATTGGTGAGTAGTTGTTTGGTTAATTCAAAATACGTTAAAAGAAAATCAATTGAATTTCATTCCCTAAACAGTTATATTCATCCGCAATCTTATGACAAACAATTCTCTTATGACTTGTAATCAATTAGCATATCTCACATTCAATATATCCTAACAGGTAGAGTGAGAGTTTCCCGAATCGAAATAAACCTTTCCGCACTTCAACACAACTTCTCGTTCATCAAACAGAAGGTTGGCAAGGATGTAAAAATCATGGCGGTGGAAAAGGATAATGCGTATGGTCATGGAATGATTCCAATTGCCAAATCGCTTGAGCAGTTTGGTGCGGATTATCTTGCCGTGGCACATGCAGATGAA
>JACPVN010000449.1 GCA_016191715.1 Ignavibacteriota bacterium
CGTGCTGTAATCTCCGGCATCTGCGTAGGCGACACAGAGCATCAATTCATTATCCAAACCGGATTGCAACGAGTGCCATGTTTTCCCATCATCAAGCGAGCGGTACATTCCGCTTCCATACGTTGCCGCGAACAAAACGCCATTCGGATTGACAATCAACGATAACACTTTGTCATTCGTGACTTTTGATTTCGACCAGGTCATTCCGCTATCAACAGATTTATAAACTGAACTATCGCTTGCCGCCGCATAAATTTCTCCTTTGAAATTGATAGCAATGGAATTCACTTCAAAGTTCGTCCCGACAGGAACCATTCGCTCCCAATCGTCGCCCGCATTGACTGAGCGATAAACTCCCCAGTTTGTTCCCGCGAAAACTTTTCCATTGTATTTGCCTGAAGTCGGAACCAAGAGTGAAATAGTCGCTGTGTTCACAAGCGGATTATTGATTTCAGCAACTTCCCAGTACGAGCCGTTATCGGTCGAGCGGTACAACGTGCTTCTGTCGTACCAAATATGATGCGCTGATGCGAACACGTTTCCTTCAATGTCAATGGCGATTGATTCGATGTATTTGCTCGTGTCATTAAAGCCAACGCGGTACCATCGTTCACCATTATTTGTCGAACGGTAAACGCCAGCGCCATGTGTTGCAACAAAAATGTTGTCATGGTTTCGGGGCGAACGGGAAATTCCAATCGAATAAATCCGTGCTTCCGGTAATCCATTGTTGATTTGTACCCACGAAGTTCCGTTATCAGTCGAACGATACATTCCTTTTGTGTACGTTCCGGCATAGACATGCCCTTGCGAGTTCAACGCAAGCGCAGAGACGGAAATCCGCAACGGTCCGGCAGTCGGCACCCAAAATGACGATTGAGCGAAAGCAAATGAAGTAATGAGGAGAAATAGTAAACTCCAGCGCAGAAGTTTGTAATTCATAACGCATCCTTTTGAGCCAAGGCGATAAAAATGTTCAGGATTTGTAACAACAGGCAAAATCTGTAATTTCAATTGATTATATGAGTTCAAGTGTGCGTGAATTTACAAACAATCGGCAACTTTGTCAAGGATTTTTTAAGAAAAAAGTGAATAGGAAAAAGTGAATAGTTAATGCCGAAGGCATGCCTTCGGGATTTGTGATTTGTGATTAGTCTGAGTTCTGGTGAATCTCAGCCATACACTAATAACCTGAGGTTCATGTCACGGGTTGAAAAATTGGATATTTAACTGTCAGCGGAAGGATTGATTGTCAATTGTGAACATTCAATGGTCAATTGTCAAGCCTACACAGAAAAGACAACCCGTAACCCGAAACGCCGAAGGCATCCCTTCGGGACCTGGAACCAGCAACCCTCATCAAGGTTTTTTTGCCTCAATCACCGCCGAAACAATAAACTCATCTAACTTCATTCCTTTTCTCCATTCACGAATAAATTCTCGGCTCTCTTCTTTCGGTTTGATGGAGATTTCGGTAAATCCTGCTTTTTGCAATTCGGATTTGTATTCTTCAACCGTTACAGCACCGGAAGTACACTCGCAGTAGAGTGAAAGGTCATTCAGGATTTCGTCGGGAAGTTTTGCGGAGAGAACGACATCGGAAATTGCCAAACGTCCGCCGAGTTTCAACACACGAAACGACTCAAGAAATACTTGTGGCTTCTCCGTTGAGAGATTGATGACACAGTTTGAAATGATAACATCCACCGATGAGTCTGCAACCGGCAAATGTTCAATTTCTCCGAGACGAAATTCGATGTTAGTGAAGTTTCCTTTCACAACATTTTGGCGTGCTTTGCTAATCATCTCCGGTGTCATATCAACACCAATGACTCTTCCCGGTTCGCCGACTTGTTGAGCGGAGAGGAAGCAATCAAACCCTCCTCCGCTTCCTAAATCCAAAACCACTTCACCTTGCCGGAGTTGTGCAATCGCTGTCGGATTACCGCAACCCAGCGCCATATTCGATTCACCCGGCACGTTCTGTATTTCTTCCGCACTGTACCCGATTGATTTTGTGTACTTGAATACCGAGTCGTCTTCCTCTTTGGTCGAACAGCACGGAGACTTGGCTTGAACTACCGGTTGTGCATTTTCGCCACAGCATGAAGAGAGTTTTCCTGTCGCAATTGCGCTGTATCGTTCGCGCACCGCTTGTTTGATTTTTTCTGATTTTAGTGTATCCATGAATGTTAATTGGTTAAAAAGTGAATACGATAAATGGTGATTTACATTATAGACGAGTGACGTTCCAAAAAGACGCAACGAATTTCTGATTTCTGATTCAGGATTTATAATTCAGATTTGATGTGGCATGACAGCAGAAGCGAAAAACTAAAAGCAAGAAACAATTGACCGTAATCAGCAATCAGCATTTGTTCTCAGTCGCTTCTCCGCAACAACAGCAGGAAATCGGATGATAGTCAATCACTGTTCCGTATCTGTCGAACTCGAAATGACAACACTCGAAGAATAAATCTTTCAACATTTTACGCGCACGTTGGACTCTCGACTTCGCGCCTGAAAGAGAAATGCCAAGTTTCGATGCCAGGTCCTTTTGTTTCATCCCTTGTAATTCTGTTAGCGTAATTGCCTCGCGGTATGGTTCGGGAAGTCGCTCGATGAAATGCTTGATGCTCGGTGTAAGTTGTTCCATCGCATTTTCGGTTTGTGTTTCTTCGATTATGTTTTCAGGCAATGCTTCCTTCGGTTTTCTGGCTCGGTAATAGTCTATGATTGCGTTTCGCGTGACCTGATACAACCAACTCTCTATCGTTGTTGAATCTCTGAGTGATTCGATGTTCGTGTGGACTTTAAGAAAGACATCGTGGAGGATGTCTTCTGCCTCATCGCGTGAATCTACTCGTTGAACGATGAAGTTCAAAAGTCGTTTTGAAAATTGTTTATACAGGTGTTCGAGGTATCGTGCTTGGGGTTCCATAGTTATAACTGAACTTGCATCAAAGTAAGAATTTCGATTGTGAAAATGAAAATGCCGCGAATATCTTTCGATTGAACATTGAAGGAATAAACACCATCGTCAGGTGTGGAAAACCAAAACAGACCAGTACTGTCCTCAATCATCTTACCGACGTGAGGAGGTTTTATGATGCCCGGAAATTTACTCCGGTCGAATTATTTTAATGTGTAACCGTCGTAACGAGTTATCGAACCGTCACCTGTTACAAACCAAATTTATCCTGTGAGGGCAAGAAACAAAACTGCAATCAGTAAACAATGGAATGTTTCATGTGCGGATTGCTTCACAACTAAAAAAAGAATGAACTGACTCAGATTGAAAGCGTATCTCTAGTTCATTTTCAAATGATTTTC
>JACPVN010000422.1 GCA_016191715.1 Ignavibacteriota bacterium
ACAAATTTTCTTCTTGCAGGTGATTACAATATTTATGGAAGTACTGAAGCCGCGTATCAAACACTCATTGCAAGCACGTCGGATAATGATGGAAGAGTGAAAGACCCGCTCAACATGACAGGGATATGGAATCAATCTCTATACGCCGCATACCATACACAAGCTCCGCAATCGTACAACGGTGGAATGGATGACCGCTTTGATATGCTTCTTCCGTCGTACGCGTTGTATGATGACAATATGATTCTCTCATCCTACAAAGCATTTGGTAACGATGGACAACATTACAACGCGAGCATCAATCGTCTCCCGAACTATGCGGTTCCCGATAGTGTAGCGAATGGATTGTATTACGCCGCCGACCATATTCCGGTGGTTTGTAATTTTGTTTTCCCTGATACGATTGCTTCCGTTTTGATGAGCCTAACTGTCAGAACAGGGTGGAACATAGTTTCGCTTCCATTGGCGCCAAACAATGCAGTCAAGTCAGTTTTGTTTCCCAATGCGGCATCAAACGCGTATTACTACAACAATCCGAATGGATATTTTTATGATGTTACGCTCAGGTCGAAGGTTGGCTATTGGATAAAATTCAACGCCGATGAGACAACCCAAGTAGTTGGGAAGTTACGCGGTATTGATACTATCAATGTTACAACCGGATGGAATCTCATCGGTGCGGCTGACCATGATGTTGCTGTCTCGCAGTTGGACATTTTACCAATAGGAATTATTGACTCACCATTTTATGAATTCGATTTGATGTATCAACCGGCAGATACGATACGACGTGGGAGAGGATATTTTGTAAAGGTGAATGCAAACGGGAAAATAATTATCCAATAGAATATAGTTGGACGGCTTTAATCAAATTGATTCTTTCCTCGTTATTTTCTATTTTCCTTCAATCGAAAATAGATGAATATTGCAAAACACATACAACTCCGTCTTCGGGAAAATCTTTTAGCAATTCTTTCCTCGAATCATAAAGAAAAAGAACTGAACGGATTTGTCGCTGTGTGTCATGCACTTGCTTATTCATTTCTACAAAAGAAAATATCTTATCTAAACGTCAGCCATCCGCTTTTAGGATTGAGCCAATCGGACATTGCGTATGATTGTATCGCAGAATTATTCCATCGCAATGAACAGGGAAAATATTTCCAACTTGAAAGTTATTTTGCATCATTAAGTATAGAACAAGTTTCTGATGCAGAATTATTATCTCATCTTCGTCGTTTGGTTTGCTCGAAAGTCAACAACAATCTTTACAGGATGTATTTTGATGCAGACCCGATAAACGGTAAAATACTCCGTAATATAAAAGTTGCCATTACGGCTCTCTCTAATTTTGTCTATGTAGAACGATATGGTGAGGTTTACCTTGTCCCGAGTCTCGTCAATCCATGCTTCCATTTACCTCTTGTAGAACAAGAAACACTTTTGACCGAATTGAGAACACAAATCCGCCGGACGGAATTTATCCCTGAATTACTTGGAAAACTCTCCGTGTTTCTTAGGAACCAACAAACGTTTAGCAAAGTAATTCCTCTGATTGAAGTTGTCAGATTGATTCGAACAATTTATTGTAGTGATTTTCAACTCGTCGAAACATCGGATTCTGCCGAATCACAAATGTTGATTAACGATGCAGAAAGAATTATCCGTGCAGTCTGTTCAGAAAAGAAAAATGAGTTGAAACTTCATTATGTTGAAAAAGGCAAAACTACGGAGAGAGTATTCGATGAATATTTCATCGCTGTTGAACGTTACCTGATACTTGTTTTGCTGCGAAAAGATGGATACGGCGATTCCCTGTATGAAACATTACAATCAATGAACCCAATGCTCACACCGAAAGAATACAAGAAACAACACAAAAACATTCTTGAATATCTCTCACGCGAAACTAAAGTAGCCGTCACCGAAAGATTAAAAAAGGAAATGTAATATGTCGCGAAGTATTTATTGCTTCCTCCAATGCCTTGTCATTCCTGCGAAAGCAGGAATCCATTCCATCAGGTTAATTGGATTCCGCATTAAATGCGGAATGACAGAGCAAATTTGTTTGCCACACATTCAGCAAGAGGAACCAAATGCAACAAGTATATTGATAGATGAATCATATAGATGAACATATAATTGAACTGTACGTTTTAAGTGCAAAAGAAGTACAGGTACAAACGGACGAAATTGAACAACATCTTCGAGAATGTTTCAGTTGTGCATCGTATGCAGAACAACTGAAAGCATTATATGAAGAGGCAGAAAAGAATTTTCTTCAACAACCTGAACTTGAACTGAAACAAGTATCCGCGCTTGTGAAAGCAGAACAGGAACAAATCTTTACAGAACTTCCTGTAAGATATGAACCGGAAAATCTTCAGTTAACACGTTGGGAAAAGGTAAAACACTTCACAAGAAAGAGAAGAAAGCCGCTCGCTTATAGTAGTACAACTCTTTCCATGCTTGCAATGGTGATGATGCTTAATAATTATTACTTCAAGAGTGACAAACCGGATTCTGTTCGTCTCGACGATGCTTCTCAATCTATGATTGTGATGAACAGAGCAAATGATGAGTTGTGGAGAAAGACATGGTTTGGTGAAACCGGTTTAGTAAATAGTGAAGTAACATACAACATCTCTTTTTCAACAGTTGCTGATTTGAATAATGATGGCAAAAAAGAAATTATTTCTATCATCCCAAAGTTATTTGAAGTAAATGAGCCAAAAAACATTCTCAGCATATTCGATGAAAAAGGGAATGTTGTGATGAAAAATCAACTTGGGCATGAGGTTACTCATCGGGGCACTCATTATCCGGTTCATTTTGAAACACGAGGTCTTATTGTCGGTGATTTTGGAAACAATGGGCAACAAGAAATCATAGTTGGATTATTTCACTGGAACTCTCCCTATTGTTTGCTTCGATTGAATCGTTATGGTGAAACAATAGGAGAGTATTGGCACTACGGACATTTTTGGGGAGTTCATTCGTACGATATTGATGATGACGGAAACAACGAAATAGTTCTTTGTGGAATAAACGACAATGAAAGAAAATCCATTTTAGTAGTTCTTGACCCCGAAAAGATAGTGGGACGGACAGAAAGCAGTGTGAATCCCGGCTTTGGTTATCGTATTTCTAATGCGGAGAAACATTACATGATGTTTCCACGAAACGAATTAGACAGCATTTATGACCTCAAGCCGAGAGTATGGAAGATTATGAATTACGATAAAAAATATTTGAATGTAGAATTAGGGAGTAATGACAATTATAAATATGCAATGGGAGCGACGTTGACAAAAAACCTGAACGTAGTCAATGTTATTCCGTATGATTACACCAAACAATTGTACCGTTCACTCCTGAACGAAGGAAAACTCCAAATCCCTGAATCAACATTCGTCGTAACATACATTGAAGGCGTTCGATACTGGGATGGAAAAGAGTGGAAGAAAGAACCGGTGAGAGTGCAACTCTCCTTACCATAAACCGACCGTAACCTTGCGAAGGTTTTTCTTGCAGAAAAACAGAATCGGAAAATGAGGAGTGTACGGGTTAATACTGAAAACCTTCGCAAGGTTAAATGTAGGTCGAATCGCCGATTCGACAATGTAGGATGAAATTCATTTCGTCCACATTATCAGATTATTTTATAAAGAATATTCTCTATTTCATCTACTATCATTTGTAATGTTGGCTCTACACATGAAATGACAGAGCCATCATGTAAATGTTTATGTTGAGGATGTGAGGGAAGATGAGGATAATGAGGCGCATTGTCATAACGAAACAGCAATTTCGAACCATGAAAGTAATGATACGAATACATGTACTTCACAGGAACGAAGCCCACCGTATTAACAAACTCTCGAAAACTCAACATTGAGCCATCAATAAAATATAAGCGTGCTTTGATAAAACCGGAAACTCTGTGCGACAATCTTCTTCAATCTCGGTGGAGATGATATAACGGCATGGAGAAATTATGTTTTTGCTCCACCAAGCGTCCCCGCTTGGTGTTGAATCCTAATAGTTTTGATGGTTCAGCGAGGACGCTGAACCGAGCGGTCGGGGTTCTCAGACAGTCTCGTAACGGCATGGAGAAATTATGTTTCGTAACTCACCAAAGTACTCTTCTATGAACAAACAACAACATCCTCCAGTGATGCAAGTTGTTGCTGAATGTTGATATAGAGTTGGTATTCACCAGCCCAATCAATAAAATCATCCTCATCGCTCATCTTACCTGTGGTAAAACGGGTAAAAAACTCCTGAGTGGAAAGCGAATGTTTTTTTTCATAATCTGACAGACGTTGCTGTGTTCGTTCAGCCGCTTGATGTAAAAGAGATGATTCTCTTTCAAGTGCATGTTGCAACAATCCATTTAGATGATTCTTTTTTAAACTATCGGTTGTTGATATGCTTATTTGTGTCATATTTCTTTTGTTCTTACTCAATTCTAAGAGTAATGTACAAAGTGAACAGGAGAGTTACAACCTTATGTAGGTCGAATCGCCGATTCGACAATGTAGGACGAAATTCATTTCGTCCCTGTGATGGTCGAAATAAATTTCGACCTACAATAGCGATTGTAAGTTTTTTATAAGAGAGGTAAACAAATCCATATACGAAGGAATCCTTTCATACACGTCATCTGCAATGCTTTCATCCTATGCGTGGACAGTTAGGTTTCTATCTTCCATCATTTGAAACCAACGATAATCGTCTTCGATAATTCCAATTTCAAATGCCTGTCTCAGACAATCTTTTGGTGACCGACAGACAATACCCTGCTCACGCAAATATGTTTGCAAAGATTTCCATGTCAGTTCAACAGTCATTTCAAACCGTTTGATTGTTGAATCCCTGTTTGCAATCGTGAACTCGGATTGAATAATTTCTTCTAATCGTGCTATCGAATTGCTAAGCGAGTTGTAAATTTCGTTCAAGTCCGATTTCTTTTGCTGTTTGAAGCACGCTTGTTTGGAACGATTCCGATTTGTTCATCAGGTCAACAATCTCGATGGAGCGGAGTGTGGGGATTGAATCAACTTCAATAAGGATGCGAGACAAGGTTTGTGCAGGTACCTTGGTACTTCCCATGATTCCAATGTCAATATCTGATGTAGAATGTGCAATTCCTTTTGCCCACGACCCGAAGAGGAAAATTCTGTACTCATCCGAAAGGTATCTCCGGAGAATCCGCACTATTTCCTGTATGATGAGAGAAACTTCCATAATTCTGCATGAATGTAACAACCATTTCCATTACTTTCAAATCTGTAGGTCAAATCGCCGATTCGACAATGTAGGACGAAATTCATTTCGTCCCCGCGTGATGGTCGAAATAAATTTCGACCTACAACCATGCCTGACCTTGCGAAGGTTTATCCGATTGCAAAATAGAATCGTAGAACGAGGAGTTCCCATTAAATACAGAAATCCTTCATGGCTAAGCCGTCCCGTTGGGGAATAGTTAACCTCCAAAAGCCCGCCAAAACACCTCAAAAACCAAAACCCTTCCTACAAAAAAAATATTTTTCATTTTATTCTCAGAAATTTTCAGCACGGGGGAGGAAATGTAAGAAGTATTATTATAAATCAATTCAATCAAGTAAATCTATCTTAAGGTTCATTAATATGGAACAATTAGAAGAACGTGTAAAAAAATTATTCAATATTCTTAATAATACAATCGAGAAAATAACTTCGAAAGCGGCAGAATTTAATAAGAGAGCAAGAGAAGAGCGTTTTTATCATTATTTATTTAGTGTTTTAGCCGCAACATTTTCGGTGTTAACTCCAATTTTTGTTAGTCTTGAAAATCAAGTTAATGAACGTTGGTTTAACTTTCTCACTTTATTCGTTTCAAGTGTTTCAGCAATTGTAGCCTCAATAGTCACAACTTTCAGATGGGGTGAGAAATATAGACAAACAAGCCTTACAGCATTAGAACTGGATGAACTTGATTCTGATACTCAGCTCCAACGACTAAATATAGAGGAGAGTGGAAACACTTTAGATATATACCATAAAGCGCGGGAGTTAAACGAATACTCACAAAGAAAAATAAAAAAAATAATAAGAGAATACATCGAAGCGGAGATAAAGATTATAGTTTCTGAAAA
>JACPVN010000423.1 GCA_016191715.1 Ignavibacteriota bacterium
ACAGTAACGAATGGCTTAACAGATATTGGTTTCATGGTTCGTGTAACGAGAACGAGCGGAAATGTTTGGACATTGTACACTTCAACATTACCAACAGCAAGTGGTAGCGGTGCAGTGGCAACAGCGCAACCAAGTGCAGCAAACACTCCGATAAATCAAGGTAGCGCCACGAACTCAACCTACACAACATTTACAAACGGATATTTCGGATTTGCGGCAGTTCATTCTTCCGGTGCAGATGCACGCGCAGGGGCTGAATTCGACCAGTTGTATTTCGATACGAATAGTTCGTCGCCACTCGCAAAGTCCGAACTTGCGATTCCGATTCGTGAATCTGTTGAACAACTTCCTCAATCATTCCATTTGTATCAGAATTATCCAAATCCGTTTAATCCGACAACAACCATTCGATATACAATTCCATCGGATGCATTCGTAACGTTGATAGTTCACGATGTACTCGGTCAGGAAGTAAAACGATTGGTGAATGGAACGGTACAAGCAGGCATTCATGATGTGATGCTTGATGGAACAAACTTGTCAAGCGGAGTTTACTATTACAAAATGCAGGCAAGTTCGTTAAATGGAAATTCAGAACCTGTTATTGAGACTCGAAGACTTGTTTTGATGAAATAACTTTTATCTCCGTCAGTTGAAACTGACGGCAATAAATTTGTGACGTTCAATCGCCGTTGACTTCAGTCAACGGAAAAAGAAATTAAAGCCGACTTCAGAAATGAGGTCGGCTTCTTTTTGAACTTATGTACCGTTCTAAGATTAATTGACACCTTAGGAGATAGCTTATGAAAGAACAATTCACACTTTTGATTTAGATATGCTAATCCTGAGATAAACCAGTTATCAATGATACGTAATCGGAATTGAAAAATTTTCCGAAATAGAACTCTACTCAATTCTGTCTCCTTACAAATATCTAACCACGTTACGATGTATCTCCTCCGAGAAGAGCAATCAGAGAATTACTTTGGTTGAAAAAATTTGGCCAATGATATGTAACCGAAACACGAAATGACAGGTCATAAAAAAGCCCGAACTGTTTGAAAGTTCGGGCATAAATGTGACAGAGTTACTTCTTCCGTAATATTCTCGCACTACTTTTACTTTAATAAAAGAATTTTCCGTGTTGTTGAAAATTCTTCGGATTTCATTCTGACAAGATATGTACCGGTCGGGACAGCGAAACCTGCGTTGTCTATTCCATTCCAATCAACAGAGTAGAAACCCGCATTTTTTGTTCCATACATGAGCGTGGCGATGCGACGACCTAAGACATCATATACTGCAACATCAACATCTGCCATTTTCGGAATCTCGATACTCAATCTTGTTGAAGGATTGAACGGGTTCGGGTAGTTTTGACTGAGAGAAAATTCCAGTGGTTTTGACGATCCGTTTGAAACAATCAGTTTCAATTTATTCACTGCTGAATTTTTTATTACCAATTTTCCTGAACCGGTGAGAATATGTTCGCCAACATACTTTCCTTGTTTATCATCGGTGAGTAGTAGAGAAATGTTCTCCTCATTTGTTGTATTCCATCGGATTGTTATCGGGTAAGAAATGGATTGAAAGATGATTGGAAATTCCAATCGTCTATCTGCGTTCAGATGATCCGGATACGTTTCGACCATATACTGTGAACCGAATCGGGCATCAAACAAATCGGCAGGAGGTACAGGAGGTAACTCAAATCTGGATTGAGGGATGTGTAAGTTTTTCTTATTACCGATATAGAGTGATTGGCTATTTCCCTCTGCATCTGATATTTGTACCTTGTTCATCAAGTTTAGTGACGAAAAATTTACGGATGATTTTTCAAACGCGCCGGAAACCAATTGGATAAAACCAGGTTCACTCGCTTTGACCCAATACGCTTTACCTGGTTCAATTTCTGATGCAAGTTGATATCCATTTTCAAATGAATAGAAGTTTGATGCCACAGTTCCTGATGTATCAACAATACTGCCGACAGAAATGCTATTCGAGATTGCCCCAATCATATTCCAATCTTGTTGTAATTGAATTGATTGTGAAGTTATAACAGTCCCTTCAAATGAAAGAACTTGTTCACCATTGAATTTTAACCAATACCCTTTTCCATTTTCAATTGTCGTGGAAGGAAGATAACTGCCCTCATACCTGAATGCATCCGTGGATGCAGTGGGGAACAGTGCAGT
>JACPVN010000424.1 GCA_016191715.1 Ignavibacteriota bacterium
AAGATGTTTCGTGCAGAAAGTTCTTGAATGTGCAGATAACATTTATTGTTTCATCAGGGTCGGGAATTCCGTTACCGTTTCCACCCGTTACATCATCAAGAGTGTACGATATCAATCTGACAGCGGGTGAAGTTGGAATATCATCTTTAACAGCACGTTTCGCGTTGATTCTTCCCTTCCCTAATAAATATTTATACTGAACAACATTGTCTTTTGGGTCTGATGTTACACGTACTTGCTCGCCTGCTTGTTCTGAAGTCATCCAGGGATATTTGGATTTTGTCAAGGCAACCAATCCTGCGACATGCGGCGCCGCCATCGAAGTGCCGGAGAGATAATAATAGGAATTACCAACATACGTACTGAGAATCATCTCACTCGTACCGGAACCGCTACCTCCCGGCGCCGATACGTCAACGCTCGAATGATACGTTGAATATCCTGCTTTCGTTTCTGAGGCAGTCGCGACTCTCGCCGCAACTGAAATGACTCCTCGATACGATGCGGGATATTGCGCTTCTTTCGCGCCTGAATTTCCTGCCGCGGCTACTACTAACGTTCCACGGTCACTTGCGTAATCTATTACATCCTGCTCAAACTGTGAATATCCTGCACCGCCCCAACTGCAATTAACCACATCAGCGTGAACATCTGCCGCGTACTTGATTCCCTGAAAACCAAAAATAATAAACGCGTTTCCACCGGTACCGCGCGCGTCATTATCCGACGCTGTTTTGATAGGAAGAATTCTACAATTAAATCCGATGCCGGCAACACCACTATCATTATTTGTTACAGCCGAAGCAATTCCTGCTACATGTGTTCCATGCGCGACATTCCCCGTTGTTGCTTTGGGATTATTATCTCCAACAGGATTTTGATATGCCGCTCCTCCGAAATCCCAACCGCGCCAATCATCAATAAATCCATTCCCATCATCATCAACGCCGTTTCCTGTTGTCGGGTCATTCGGATTTGCCCACGCATCTTCACCCGGGTTCTTCCAGATATTTGCAAACAAATCGGGGTGGTCCCACTGTACACCGGTATCAATGATGCCGACAACTTTTGTTGTGTCACCTTTTGTGTAATACCAGGCAGAGTCTGCTTTAATTTTTGTCAATCCCCACTGGCTCCCTTTTCGGTACAAAGTATCGTTCGGACGAAATACCGAATCTTCTTCAACCGGATAAATAAACCATGGCTCCGCATATTCAACTTCCGGAAGTTGTGCAATTTCATTGGCAAGTTCGAACGCATCTACAGGTGATGTGAACTTTGCAGTATAAACCCTCGTCAGTCCGGTCTCTTTTTTTTCTATCGAGGTCGCTTCGTTAAACATTTTCTCAACTAAGACGGTCGAGTTTCTTGAAAGCACACGGTCAACATTGGAGATTCCGAATGATTGTGCACCTTTCGTAAGTGAAATGTTCTTTTTTAACTTGATAATAATTTTATCATGGAGATAGTGGCTATTCTCCTTCGACTTACTAAATGATGAACGTGAAGGTTGTGTAGATGTATTGACTGAAGAAGAATTCCCTGCGATTGCGGTTATCTGAAGAACTATTGTAACTGCAACAATGCAAAGAACATTTTTAAGGGATGACATAGTATTCCTTTGTTAGTAATAGTTGATTGAAAATTGCTCTACGCCTTATACAAACCATTGCGATAGATATAGTGTTCCACATCCTGCGGGACGAGATAACGAATTGAACGACCTTGTTTAACCCGACGTCGGATATCCGTACTTGATATTCCAATGTTCGGAACAGTTACCATCATAGCGTCGTTCAAATACAAAGACTTTGAAATTGAATGTTCATATCCCGGGCGATTCATGACGACGAGTTCTGCATGTTCAAAGATTTTTTCCGGCGATTTCCATGTGTCAATCTCAAGAAAGTTATCTGCACCAATGATAAGCGAAAACGTCGTGTCCGGATTTAGTGTTTTCAGTTGACGAATAGTATCAATCGTATAAGAAAATCCGGTTCGTGTTATTTCGATATCGGAAACCTCAAACATTGTATTGTGTTGAATTGCAAGTGAAGTCATTTCGAACCTTGCCAAAGCCGGGGCGATGTGTTGCTCGGGTTTGTGTGGCGGACTTGCAGCTGGAATGAAGAACACTTTATCAAACTTACATTGGTCCTGAACACTTTCCATGACGATAAGATGACCAAGATGCGGAGGATTAAACGTCCCACCATAAATTCCGAAATGTTTCAACGCGGCTTACGAATCCTGTATTTTTTATCTATTGCCCGGAACATAGTCCGGGTATGATGCGAAAATCCATTTCCACCTGCCAACTCTTCTAATTCAGTTTTTAAGCGATGTAAATTTGAGCCGGAATCGAGCGGATATTTTGCTGGAATCGGAAAAACCATCAATTCTCGTTCACAAATTCTCTCGAAGAAACATTTCTCGTTGGAAATCATATCCGTATCAGTCATAGTTTCAAACATATCACTGTGGTTTGATTTCAAAGCGAGAAGAAAACATTTCCCATCGCTGTTCTGTCCCACCACAACACAGTCATCATCATACTGAAGTAACTCAAAGGCGTTTCGTAAATCCATTTTCGTCATGAGGGGGTTCGGTTCGAGTAGGAGAACGACCTGTTCGTACTTATGAATAAATAAGGATTCAAATGCATGGCGAATTTGTTCATGCAATGCCGTATTTAGGTGTTCAATAATTTGAATTTTAGAATTGAACCGGGCAAGAAATTCATTTGATAGTTCCTGCTCATTCTTTAGTACAAAAACGTCAATCGAAGGTAACGTAAGCGCTGTTTCAAGGACATCGTCAAACATTGCAGAATAAAGAGCATCAAGATCTGTCCATGGCAGACCGGCGTACGGTTCATCGGGATTTCTGTGCGATAACTCAGGAACTCTCGAAAACAATACCAATGCTTTTTTATTTCGAACATTCATATTAAAAAATATCATCGTCTAAATTTTTACTGTTTGATAATAGAAAGCTTTGAGTTAATAAACAAGAATTTCTCTCACTCAACATTCAATGAGTACCTCGAAGATACTATTTACAATAGTGCCCGAAAGTTTTTGAACCGTACACATCCCTTCACGAACCAAAACAGATAATGAATAGAAACTAATGGCATGATAATGAACATTTGTAATTTAAGTAGTTGCGTCGAATCGCTTTGAATGTACCGCAAACTCATTCCCGTAACAGATACGAACATTAATCCGACAAAAAGGAGAACCAAGTTACTCGCGCTTGACAGAAAAACAAAAAACAAAAAACAAGAAACAAAAAACAGCAACGCTAAATAATGAAATGGACGATGAATCTTGAAAACACCGATGCGTTTCACCTCTAATGTTTCCCGAAATAATTTCGGATGTCGCTTCATTAAGAGCGCATCAAAGAAAAATCGTTTCACATGCCTAAACGGGGATTGCCATGTTGTGAATTGAGGAGGATGCGAGACAACAATGTCATCTGCGTAAACGAATTTTAATCCACCTTCAATCAACCGGTAACCGAAATCAGCATCTTCGCGGAAATAGAGTTTTGTGTTTGTGTCAAAATATTCTGTTGAATAACCACCTATTTCAAAAAATACATTTTTTCGAATAAATAAATTGCAAGGAAGAAAACCGAGATGGTTGTGCTGTTCCATAATTCTGAGCGGACGAGTTGAGTTTTGAATCGTCGTCCGTCCTTCGCATCCGGCAAGCGATTCATCCTGAAAATACTTTGATGCTTTTTCAAGCCAGTTGTTTTCGATAAGAACATCATCTTCGGTGAACGCAAGAATTACTCCGCTCGCTTTTTGGGCGGCAGTATTACGTGCTGAACCGGGACCTAAATTATTCTGCCGTAAATATAGAATTGATAACTTTGATTTGTCCTTAAACTGATGAACCACTTCTTGTGTTTCATCCGTCGAACCATCATCAACTATCAACACTTCAAAATGTTCTTTTAGATATGTTTGAGCATCCAAAGATTGCAAACATTCAATCAATTTTTCTTTTCTGTTGAATGTCGGGATGATGACTGAAAAGTAGAGCGATGATTTCATTTCTTTATTCCCAATAAGTACATCGCTGTTTTGAAGTAGGCAGCCGTCCGTTCAAAATAATTCGGACGAAATGAAAGGATGAAAAATGTACAACCACGTATTATTGCTCTTACAATAAGTAACAAACGAAAATACAACTGTTTGACTGGTGAATAATGTTGTGAGAGGAATAACAATAAACTTTTATGGTATTCGAGAAGACGAAAGTCATTGTAATACTCGTTGCCGCTTCCGCCGTAGTGTAAGAGTTTTGCCTGAGGAAGATAAACCGTCTTCCATCCTTCGTGCTTCAAACGATAACATAAATCTGTTTCTTCAAAATAGAGAAAATATTGTTCATTCATCCCACTGAGTTTATGTAAAACGTGTTTGGGAAACATCAAGCAAGAACCTTGAAGATAATCCACCGTATGTTCTTCAATTGGATTATCAAACAAGCGGCGATGACGACCATAAATTCTAGAGTGAGGAAAGAGTTGTTCGAAGAAAATAATCTCTACAAAACTATTCCACAGCGAAGGAAAACTGACTCCGGTTCGTTGCAGGCTTCCGT
>JACPVN010000425.1 GCA_016191715.1 Ignavibacteriota bacterium
GGAATGGTTTCTTGTTCGTTATTGGTAGTAAATCTATTCAAAAGCAATCGCGAACATCAAAAATATATTTCTACTTTTTACTTTTGATTTTTTAATTACTCAAGGTTTCGATGCACGCAGTTGAGCATCAATACTTACAACTTGGGAAGCAGTTTAATCGCCGGCAAAATCATTTCCTCCATCGAAATCCCGCCGTGCTGAAAACTGTCGCGGTATTGCGTGACGTATTTGTGGAAGTCCGTTGGATAAACGAAGTAGAAATCTTCCTTGGCAATCAAATAGTTGATAGTCAGCCCGCGACGCGGAAGTCGGAAATCCTTCGGATTCTTCACAAAAATCGCATGTCGCTCGTCGCATTTGAGATTGCGCCCGAACTTGTAGCGCAGGTTGGTTGATGCGTCGCGGTCGGCAACAACTTTTGTGTTACGCAAACTTCGGATGCTTCCGTGGTCAGTCGTAATGATGATGGTCGCGTTCTTCTGACGCGAAAGCGTACGCAACATGCCGAGCAACGATGAGTGCATGAACCACGATTTCGTCAGCGAGCGGTACGCCGATTCGTTCGGAGCGATTTCTTTCAGCAGTTGTGAATCGGAACGACCGTGCGCGAGCATATCAACAAAATTCACCACGATGGAGGTGAGTTTATTGTTCATGAACGATAGAATATTTTGTTCGATGCCGCGCCCGTAATCCGGGTCGAGAATCTTTACATACTTCGATTCGGGTTTGAGGTTGATTCTCCGTCGTTGCAATAAATTGTTGAGGAACTCCGGCTCGTGCTTGTTGTGGCTGTTGTCATCATCTTCCCACTTCTCCCAGATTTCCGGGAAGCGGACTTCGATTTCATCGGGGAACGCGCCGGAGAAAATTGCATTGCGGGAATAGGGCGTTGCCGTCGGGAGAATCGAATAATAAAAATCTTTCGAGATGGTGAAATACTCGCGCAGAACTTCTTCAAACATCAGCCACTGGTCGAGCCGCATGCAATCAATGACGAAGAGAAAGACCGATTTGTTTTCCTGCAGTTCGGGAATGACGAACCGGTCAACGACATCGAGCGAAAGCGCGGGACGTTCTTTCTGTTCGAGCCAGTTCCGGTAATTCCGTTCGATGAATTTTGAACACTCCACGTTGCACTCACGCACCTGGTCGGCGAGCGTTTGTTGCAAGCCCGATTCGGGATGCGCGTCCAACTCAATACTCCAGTCGGAAATCTTTTCGTACAACTGAATCCACTCATCCGCATCGAGCGGCGATTGGAGCGAGATGGAAATATCCTGCAACTCTTTGATGTAATCCCGCGAAACATACTGCTCGGTGATTTTCTTTCCTTCAAGAAACTTCTTGCACGTCAGCAAAATCTGACTTGGGTTCACCGGCTTCGTGAGGTAGTCACTGATTTTTGTTCCGATGGCATCTTCCATCAAGCCCTCGGTTTCGTTTTTCGTTACCATCACGACGGGCAACTCGGGACGAACATCCTTGATGAGGGAAAGCGTTTGCAAGCCGCCCATCCCTGCCATCATCTCATCGAGGAAAACAAGGTCGAACCGTTTCGAGCGGACAAGATCAATGGCGTCCTCCCCGTTCGTAGCAGTTTCGACGGCGTAGCCCTTTTCTTTGAGGAAAAAAATATGTGAGCGAAGCAGGTCAATTTCATCATCAACCCAGAGAATGTTGCCTTTTGAGATGTTCATGCGAGAAGAAAATACAGATTTGATGTGTGAGAAACAAAGTGAATTCTGCTTGGCAACAAAGATGAACGGTGAGAAATTCCCCGACCGGAGAGTTCTGAATTCTGATTGCTGATTTCTGAGTGGGTAAAATAAGTACGACAATTGATACAATCATCCCTACGGGTCATAGAAACTGTCCGAGAACTTTACCAAAAACCTTGCGAAGGTTATAGCCATTAAGTAGTTCGATGCTAATTGAATGATATGGGCGTATCGAAACGGGAAACCTTCGCAAGGTTAACGCTTGCATTTGTAGTTGTGTATCGTGGAGTGATGGAGTAATAAAGAGTGATTAACATAAAAACCTGCTCTGATGTTCATACCATCAGAGCAGAGATACAACAAACAATAGTGGTTGTTTCTACATGCAAATACTTGCATACTTGCCATTCTTGTTTGCACTCATTCCCACGCTCCTATCATTTATCAGCGCGTGGGAATGAAATAAGCGGACGCTCTGCCTGCCTGCCGCAGGCATGGCGTCATGAACGAAATATGAACAATGCAGAAAACTAAAATTGATAATGTGCTATGCAGTCCGTATGTTTACGATAGAATCCATAACAAAAAAGGTGTACAATGAATAATAGTAATTTGTTAACCCGCCTCTGGCGGGACACCAAGGGATTTGTAAACATGAGGCGACTTGATTTTGTCGAAGGAACAATTCGACCCACTATGGTATTGCTTTTTCTTCTTGCTCTCATATCCTTTTCCTGTGAAGAGGAAGAACTAAAAATTATTATCCCTCCGCACGTACCTACTCTTGCTATAACGGTTGATGATGTTGGCGTAACGGAAGCATGGTTGAACATTGAAAGTGTTGACAGCGCTGCGCTTGGCAACATTATATTGAAACATGATACGACAGTAGTACTGACTGCAAATGTAACAACAAGGGAAACACTTGTTGTCAGCGAACAACTCCTGCCACAGAAAACATACACCTACAAAGCATACAAACTTACCAACAATACTCCAAATGACTCCACCACTCCATTACAGTTGACAACGATGGACACCACAAGCCATGATATTGTATGGCACATTGATACGCTGGGTGATGGCGCCAGCAGTATCTTGTATGATGTAGCAATTGTAAATGATACTTGTGTTTGGGTTGTAGGAGATATTAATTATCAAGATTCTGCGGGGAATTGGTTACCCATCTACAATGCTGCGCGATGGGATGGGAGAAAATGGAATCTCCATCGAATTTTAGTTCGGGATTTTGGAACAGTGACCGGATATTTTCCATTAATAACTCTCTATGCATTTAGCCCGAATAATATTTGGTTTGCAAGTTATGCTGACCTTATTCATTGGGATGGCACTACGTTTACAAGTAGAGCGTTTTTTGGAACAACAATTCCTTTTAAGGGACAAGTAACTCAAATGTGGGGGACGAGTTCGAACAATATTTATTGTACGGGTAGGACTGGTTCCATCTATCACTATAATGATAATGGTAATACATGGCAGAAACTTGTAACAGGAACACAACTAGATATACAAGATATCTGGGGCGCACAAACAAAAACAGGGGAATGGGAAATTCTTGCTGTTGCATCAAATCCATTTTCAAGTTATGAAAGAAAAATACTTCGGATTGATGGAGTAACAGTGTCTGAACTTTCCGACAACGGAATTGACTGGCCGCTTAGCAGCATTTGGTTTAAACCAAACCGTCACTACTATGTGGCTGGGAGCGGAGTGTATGAAAAACGTACGCTGGAGGAACAACAATGGAAAAATGAACCGCTGGATATTACCACATATTACACTAATCGAATTAGAGGCACCAAACTCAATAATGTACTTTTCTGCGGTGCCTATGGAGATTTGTTTCATTTTAACGGTTTCGACTGGTATTCCTATCGTCCACAAACGCAACTCTCATTTGGACAATATCAGTCTCTTGATACGAAAGGAAATATTGTTGTTGCCGTTGGCGATGAATATGCCCGTGCTGTTGTTGCACGTGGCTATCGGTCAAGAAAGATGCGATGACCAATATGTTTCCCCAAAAAAGTTTTGTAAATAATCATGTACTTCAAATAACCCCAAATTTGTCATTAGACCTTCTCAGCAACAACGCTAAACGGCAGAGTAAATTGTTGTGAAGTGTTCCACAATCCGGTAAACCACTCTCTGCGTTTCATAGCCAATGATAATTTCAGGATCGTCGCATTCCCATCTTTTATCAGATACGAACCAATTGCCAAGACCTGATAGCGAAGTGTCTTCAGGGTTGATTGTTTGGTCTGTTGCAAGACCACCTGTCGGAACAAACTCATCAGGTTATACGCCATCATCACAAAATTCAGTGCCGCCTCTGTTCCATAAAATTTCTGCATCGAAAAACTCTCTGCAGCAAAATCTGCTTTGAGTTCCTTGATACGATTCTCTGCATCGGCTCGCTGACGATAGAGCCGCCATACTTGTTCGACCGGTAAGGTGAGATTGGTGATGTAACAACTGTATTGATAGTTCTTATAAATCCCTTCCTCTTCAAACAGACGAAGTTGTTTACCTGCCGCTCGTGGTCGTTCGGGAAGATGCTGTCGTACCATCACCAGCCGACGAGACCGTTCCCACCCAACACTTTGATACTGCGTCTCTGCGATTTCAATTCCCTCATCTAACTTCCACCATGACTTGTTGGATGCAATCACTCGCTGAAGTGGCTGGTAAAATCGGGTAGCAATAATGTACTGAATCGGTCTCTCTTTTTCCTCTAAATACTCGAAAATCGCCTGATCGTAGAACCCGCTGTCGGCTCTCATCAACCCGATAGTTTTTCCTTGTAACCGTGTCAAGGTATCTTCCAGAAAAGAACGGAAATTGTTCGTTGTATAACTGTTGCCCGGTCGTAACCAAAAGTTTGCAACCATCCGACATTCGGCAACAAAAGCGAGTAAGGGATGATGCGATTTCCGACCTGGCTTCTTCGGATTATACCCTACCGACGCTCCTTCTTGACTCCCATAGCGTGTCATAATTGTCGAATCAAAATCCAACGTATAGTTGTCGAACTTCAACTGTCGGAAAAACCATTGATACAATTCCGTGAACACTTGCTGGTTGATTGCTTGACTAAACTTTTTGAAATATCTCTGGAATGCTTTGTGAACTGCCATCTGTTTCCACCCAAACATTCGCCGCAACACCTCATCCTGACGCGTCACTTCCAAATGCTCGAAGCGTGAAGCTCCACACCACACACTCACGAAAAATGCCGTCAGTAATTGGAGTGGGTTATAGCCCCGATTGTACCCTTGCTTCGGTAATGGCTATGACGCTACCACCGTGTTGAGTCCGCATCGCTCCAATAACTGTTGGAGCAAAGATATTCCTCCCCATGGGGTGATCTCTTTATCGGTAAATTCTATTCGTATATCCATGACTTTTCAAAGTAAGTAAATCTTACTCAAAGATACTCTGTTTCTTTGACTTTCTCATACTCTCCTTCTCTTTCTATTTCAATGACTTACGACTCGTTCCTTCTAATGGCGGTCATTAGAAATTATTTCGTAATGACTATTTTGGGATAACCTTGTTCCAAAAATTACCCCTGTAGAAAAACTCCATCACACCAATACTCCACGATTCCATCAATCCATTGTTCCACAAGAGAACTCTTGTTTATCCTTCCGAAAATCAGTAAGTTTTCCGCGCGATGAATAAAATCCTCATCATACGTTTCAGTTCGCTCGGAGATATAGTTCTCACGTCTCCGCTTGTCCGCTCCCTCCGTGCGCAATTCCCGTTTGCCCAAATTGATTTTCTCGTGAAAGAAGCGTACGCCGATTTGGTGAAGTTCAATCCCAATCTTTCCTCCGTTATCGAAATGCGGCGGGACGATTGGGATGAGTTGCAAACAGTGGTCAACCAAGTACAGGCTGAGAAGTACGACCTGCTGGTAGACCTTCATAACAGTCTGCGGAGTCGCTACATCAGAGTTCTTTCCAAAGCGCACCGGAAAGTTGTGGTGAATAAACGGGCAGTCGCACGGTTCATGCTCGTCAACTTCAAAAGAAATTTTTATGATGGAATCGTTCCGGTTACAGAACGGTATCTTGAATCGTGTGCATCGTTCGGTGTTCGCGGCGATGGAAACGGACCGGAAGTGTTTATTCCCGAACAAACAATCGAAACGATGGCAGCGTATGTAAGCAAATTCAAATTCGAACGGTACAAAATTATCATCGGACTCGCGCCATCGGCAAAACATTTCACCAAGCGTTGGTTGCCGGAACGGTTCATCGAATTCGGCGCGTACGCTGCAAAGGAATTGAACGCGAAACTTCTTATCTTTGGCGGCAACGAAGATGCAACAGAGTGTGAAGATATTTCTCAGATGATAAACATGCAGGTCGGCGCTTCCGCATCGGAAAATGTTGCTGGAAAAATTTCGTTGCTCGAATCCATCGCATTGCTTGATTATTGTGAACTCGTCGTCAGTAACGATTCAGGCATGATGCATCTTGCGCAAGCGAGAAACAGAAATCTCGTTGCAATCTTCGGCTCCACTGTGAAAGAATTCGGCTTCTTCCCTACGACATCAAATAGCAAAGTCGTGGAAGCCGAAAACGTTCCGTGTCGTCCCTGCTCGCACATCGGCAGAGAGGAATGTCCGAAAATGCACTTTCATTGTATGAATTCTGTTCGGGTTGAAGAAGTTGTTCGCGCTGTTAACTCATTGTTGTGAGAAGAAGTTTTTGGTTTGTAGTTTGTGCCCGTTCTTGTAAATATTTATGACACCACAAGGGAAAATAATCGCGTTACAGAGTTGTCCCGGTTACAGAAAGCCGATGACTTCGCTTGAAGAAGTTGAGGCGGTTGCAAATTTCGGTTTGATGAACGATGCTCATGCAAGAGCAAACAGCGAGCGACAAGTGTTACTCATCGAACAGGAAACGCTTGAGTCGCTCAATCTTCAACCCGGAGATGTGAAAGAAAATATCACAACATCGGGAATTGAGTTGATGAAACTACCGGCGAACACACAATTGAAATTTGGAAACAACGTTGTGCTTGAATTGACAAAGCCGTGCGCTCCGTGCAGTCGGATGGAAGAACTTCGTCCTGGCTTGTTGAAAGAGATTGCAGGAAAACGCGGGATGTTGGCGCGAGTAATTGTAGGTGGAAAAATTTGTCGGGGTGATACAATTCAAATTGTACAAAACGAAGCATGAATTTCTGGAGTTTATTTTATAATGTTTTGATAGTTCCAATCGGCTGGCTGGCGTTTCATCTTCTTTCCTTCTTTGATGAAAAAGTTAAGCGAGGGATTGAAGGGAGAAGAAATTTATTTGAGAACTTACAACGAGACGTACAACGACTCAGACCGAATGCAAAACGAATCTGGTTTCATTCCTCTTCGATGGGAGAATTTGAGCAGGCAAAACCGATTATTGCCGAACTGAAAAAGCGTTATCCCGAAGTTGAAGTCGTGGTTTCGTTTTTCTCTCCGTCCGGTTACGACCATTCCAAAAACTATAAGTTGGCAGATGTTATTTGCTACCTTCCGTTCGATTCAAAAAACAACGCGGAGTTTTTTCTCTCCATCATCCATCCAACCGCGGCTGTAATGGTTCGCTATGATGTGTGGCCCAATCACTTATGGCAATTGAAGCAGAAGAACATTCCCATCTTTATCGCCAACGCTACTTTCCGAAAAAGTTGGGTGAGAAATCTTCCGTTCATCCACAATTTCTTTTATCAGGTTTATAATTCGATTGACTACATCCTCACTGTGTCGGAAAATGATAAAAAAGGTTTTCAGGGATTGAAACTACAGCATCCTGTGATTGAAGCAATAGGTGATACACGTTTTGACCAAGTATGGCGGCGTAGCGCTGATTCGCGAACCCGTCACGTCCTTCCCAAGCATATTGTTGACGGAAAGAAAATATTTGTTATCGGAAGCAGTTGGTTAGAAGATGAAGTAGTGTTATTTCCTGCTTTGATTGAATGTAGTAAGAGCAACGAAAACTTTCTTACCGTTCTCGTTCCGCATGAGCCGGACGAACAGACGCTCGAAAGAATTGAATTTATGCTGAACGGAAAAATTTCCAACATCCGCTTGTCATCGTTGGCTGATTACAACAGCGAGCGAATTATTGTTGTTGATAGTATTGGCGTATTGATGGCAATATATCAATACGCGCACGTAGCGTACGTAGGAGGAAGTTTTCGGCAGGGAATTCACAACGTGCTTGAACCTGCGGTGTATGGCGTGCCTCTTATTATCGGACCAAAACACGAAAATTCTCAGGAGGCGATGCAACTTGTCAAGAAGGAAGCGGCGTTTGTTGTTACCACTTCAGAAGAAACGCATCAATTACTAAGCAAATGTTTGCATGACGAATTGTTCAGACAAAGAGCGGGAACAAAGGCGAGGGAATTTGTAGAACATAACATTGGAGCGACGGAGAGGTTTTTAATAAGACTGGCAAAGGTATTATAGGGATGACTTTGTTGTGAGAGACAAGAGAGAAACGTAAGAACAGGGGAAATTATTTTCTCATTCTCAACCTACCATCTTGATACACACAAAAATTATTCATCAACTTATCCGAGTGTTCAGTTATGATTTTTTTAACAACCAGAACTTTTTCAGAGGCGGTTGCATCTTCAAGGCGTAAGAGCAGGACCCCGGCGCGTGGTAATCCCGAATGATAAACGAGCTCACCAAATTCCTTATCTATTGTCAAAACCATTCTATTTTCTGCTACAGCCAACGATAAAATGTTCTCATCGGACATTTTGAAAGAGAATTTCATAACCGTTATCTCGGTACCAATTCTGAGATATGTGATTGTAGTTTGAGTTCTTATTCTTTGACCGTTTCCTATGGTGAACAATCGGAGCCACAAAATCTTTACAAACTGCCTACAATAATGCAAAAAAAGGAAGTCCGCTCGGTTGTAATCCTTAACGAGAGAATTAAAATCTTGTTAATGCCCGTTCGAACTTCCGTTTTTAACCGTACTTGAACAAGGCGAAAAGCGGCAGACGGTTATGGTTCTGCCGCTTTTACGTCTAATCTATTCCCATTATTTAATGAGGAGCATCCGTTTCACTTCATTGAACATTTTTCCATCCGAACCAATGGCAGTGATTCGATAGAAATACATTCCGCTTGCTAAGTTACCGGCATTGAAAACAAGTTCGTAGTTTCCAACTTCATACTGTTGGTTCTCGACAAGCGTTGCCACTTCTCTGCCGATTATATCGAACACATTTAGTGATACCAATGCATTCATCGGAACATCGAACGAAATGGTTGTTGACGGATTGAACGGATTCGGATAGCACTGGTAGAGTGCATATTCTTTTGGTAACGGTTTTGTTGACTCGACTTTCAATACAAGCGCGCTGACCGAAGAATTCTGAATCAAAATTGGTTGTTGATTTTTGAGAATGTATGTCTTGACGACCAGGCCATTTACAATTTCTCCAACAACAATTCGTTCTTGCAACGTTTTCTGCACATCAATTTTCACTTCGAGCGGATAGACTACCGAGTGAAGCGAAATAACCAGATTCTTTCTTTCACCAGTTTCGTTCAGGTATGTCTCAACCATTCGTTGTGAAGTAAAGCGAGCATCAAACACACCCTCTGGTGGAACAGGCGGTAACATAAATATGCTACTTGAATTATTTTCATCTTTACTCTTCTCGAAATATAGACTTTGACTGGAACCGCTTGCATCTTTGATAGTGAGTTTATTCAACTGACTCAAATATGCGCCCGCTGTTATGGTCGCACCTGCTTTCTGGTATCCGAATGAGGATTCAAGGTTCAGCGTACCAGATTGGCTTGCATTTACCCAGTATCCTTTCCCCGGTTCAATTGATGCGACAAGATTATATCCGCTCGAGTAGCCGAACACCGACGATATAATGATTCCTGTCGGGGTCGTCAGATTGGCGATTGCCTCCGATGTTGAAACATCAACCGGTCCGGAAAGTGAACCTATGATATTCCAACCGCTCTCTAATCTGCAATAATTAGTAAGCAATTGTCTGCCGATCATCTTTTGTGTATCTGCCTCCGGGAATTTCAACCAGAAGCCGCTACAGTTATCCAATGTTGATGCAACATTATATCCGTTCTCATAGGTAAATGCCATAGAAGATGCGCCGGGATATAACGTCGTCGCACTGTAATCGGGCGGAATAACCGGAACTGAAAGCAGATTCCATCGTCTGTCTATAGGAACATCAATGTTGTCATCGAGAGTATTATTCGGCTTGCACTTACCTGCCGAGTCAGCGAGGAAGATGGATAAGATTTCTGTTGCGCTCAGAGCACGTTTGAAAATTTCAACTTCGTCTAAGATGCCTTGATATGATGCGGAGTTATCAAACGAACGCGCTCCGAGGTGAAGCACGGCATTTGAACTTAATGAACCATCCCGGTACGTCGGGTCGTATAATGTAGAACTTGCAACTCCGTCTTTATAGAAGACGATTCCTTGTGCATCATTTCTATCAACGGTAACAGCGATGTGATGCCATTGACCATCGGCGACAGAGAGTTGTGAGGAGTAATTTGTGCAATTATCTCCGCTATTGAAAGAACAGAAATCCGAAGTTCCTGTTGCGTCTGCAAGTTGAAGCGCTAACTTGCCGTTGTTCAGGAAAAATGAAAAACCCTGTACCGGTGAGGAAACACGTTTATCAACCATCGTTGATACGCCAATGGAGTCCACCGATTTAATCCATGCATCAATCGTGAAGTCGAGTGAATCAAGATTGATTTCGGAATGACTTGGTATTTCCACGTATTGTGTTGTTCCGTTGAAGTTTAACGCGCTTACCACTTTTCCTGCAACAACGGTTGGTGCATTTATTCGTGTTCCATCATTCGGGAAGCCCATAACGTCGTCGGAAACCGAACCTGAAGTTTCATCCAATGTCCACCATGCAACCATGTTTGCAGGACGTTCGACACAACATTTCTTCCCAATGATTTCAGCCGAAATACATAATGGAATTTGTTCATTCATCGTGGATGATTCGCTTCCGCTGTATTTCCAGGTCAAATAGAGGGTTGAAGTATAGAGACCGGTCGGGATATTTTTCATGGGACAAATCGTCGCGCCAAAGCGAATTGTAATATCTCCGCTTGCACCTGCAGTAATCGTGGTACCCATCTGCGGATCGAAAGGAGTAAACGGTCCGACAATTCCGCTGGTGCTGTAGCCGGCGGTCCATGTTGACAAGTTAATCGTACTTCCTCCATTCGATATGACGGTAGGAATTACATTTGTGATTACAATGGGTGAATTCGGGTCAACACTGAACGTTAGAA
>JACPVN010000463.1 GCA_016191715.1 Ignavibacteriota bacterium
CTTAAGTTTGGGGTTAAGAGAAAAAAAATACTTTTCAAACCGTTTCAACGGTTTTAATTATCCATCAAGGCAGAATGGTCAACATGAGTGAATAACGATACAATCATTACATCGAAATCAAATGTTAGACTTAAAATTCATTAGAGAAAATCCACAATCAGTAAAAGAAGGAATTGCCAAGAAGGGCGAGGTTGACCGCGTTGATGAGGTGTTGAATCTTGATACGAAACGCCGTGAAATCATCCAACGGGTTGAAGTATTGAAGGGGCGGCGCAATACGGTTTCGGCGGAAGTCGGAAAGTTGAAACGCGAAGGAAAAGATGCAGGCGCTATCATCGCAGAGATAGACGGCGTGAAAAACCAAATTAAACAATATGATGATGAACTTTCACAAATTGAAACAGACCTGAACAAATTATTGCTGACGATTCCGAATATTCCCCATCCCGATGTTCCTGTCGGAAAAACGCCGGAGGATAACAAGGAAGTTTCGCGTTGGGGAGAAATCGTTGAGAATGATTTCGAGATGAAGCAGCATTGGGACTTGGTACAGAAACTCGACATTATTGATTTTGAACGCGGAGTGAAAGTCACCGGCGCCGGCTTTCCTATCTACAAAGAAAAAGGAGCGAAGTTGCAACGTGCGCTCATCAATTTCTTTCTTGATGAAGCGGCAACACGGGGATATAAAGAAATCCAACCGCCGCTGATGATTAACACCGCAAGCGCAACCGGCACGGGACAATTACCCGATAAAGAAGATTTGATGTACACAATTCCGAGAGATGAATTTTTCATGGTGCCGACAGCGGAAGTTCCGGTGACAAATATTTTTCGGGATGAAATTCTTTCCGAGCAACAACTGCCGATAAAGTTTTGTGCATACACGCCTTGCTTCCGCCGTGAAGCAGGTTCATACGGAAAAGATGTGCGAGGGCTGAACCGTCTTCATCAATTTGATAAAGTTGAGTTAGTAAAATTTGTTCATCCGGAAAAATCGTATGATGAACTAGAGTCGCTTCGGGAAGATGCAGAGCGATTACTGCAATTACTTGGCTTACCGTATCGCGTTTTATTGATGTGTACGGGCGACATGGGATTCACCCAAACTAAAAAATATGACTTGGAAGTTTGGGCGCCCGCACAAAAACGTTGGCTCGAAGTTTCTTCCATCAGCAATTTTGAATCATTTCAAGCGAGAAGAATGAACATACGATACAAGCCAACGGGCGGCGGAAAACCGGAAATCATTCACACATTAAATGGTTCCGGTCTGGCATTACCGCGTGTTGTTGCCGCATTGCTTGAGCAATATCAAACACCGGAAGGAAAGGTGATTGTACCGAAAGCGTTGCATAAGTACACGGGGTTTGAGGTGATTGGATAAAGAAAAGGTGGACTCCGCTTGCAAAGTTTTGAGCAGGAAATACAAGATTTCCTTACAAAATACAATATCCGTTTCATTGACGGAACGAATTCGTTGGAGGAACTCGACTTTGCGTTACCAGAGTATAACATCCATTTCGATGTGAAAGAAAAGAAACAGCATTTCAACATGAGTAATTGGGAAGGAACAAATATTCCTGAAGAATACTTTTTTATTCTCGATGATTTGGCGGCGCGAAAGATTTTACTCAAAGCGCCACGTTCTTTTGTTTTGATTCGAGACTCAGTCAGAACTCCGGTGTATTATGTGTTTTCGATTGTTGACTTGCTTTGTATTCCGAAGAAAAGAGTACGCCGCGCATTGGAGAAGAACGCTCGCACATTCAAAGGTAAGTGGTTAATAGATTTTCGACATGCGATGAAATTTGATTCGTTGGAAGATGCCGTAAAATACATGGTGACATATCCAAAACAGTACGATAAGATCTTCAAAGAGCAGATTGATTGCTGGGGAGAATATGAAAATGAAAATATTCAAACAGCGGGAATACCGCGAAAGCCGGAACACTGGGAAGAAGATTTGAAAGTAGCAAAATCGTAATTGTTTGATTTTATTCCAGATGTTTACTAATTTCTTTTGTTATGAAATACTCATCCATCAAACGGAAATATAAAAACCAGTGGGTCCTGTTGGAATGTCTTAGAACAAAGGAAGATTTGACCATTGTTGAAGCAAATGTTCTTGCACATTCAAAACGTAAGGAGGATTTGTATCGAAAAGAAGCGAAATATGCTTTACTAACAGAACTTCCTCTCGCAATTGAATACACGGGTGAATATCCCCACAACATTACTATTGTCTTTTGAAACAATACATTCTTGAACATGCCGGGAATCTGTTCTCTCTGAAAGCCGCCCTTTATGGTGGTGACAAACAACGCCTTGTAACGCTCATCCTCGACACCGGGGCATCGCGAACTCTTGTCTCCAGAGTCAGACTTGAACTGCTTGGTTACTCTGTAGCGCAATCAAAGAGTTCACAGCGTATCATAACTGCAAGCGGGATCGTTCATGCACAGGTTATTATGCTAGACAATTTTTATTGCCTTGGAAAAAATATCCAACACTTTGAGGTTGTAGCATACGACCTTCCGCCGGAAAGCCATGTAGAAGGTTTGTTGGGTATGGATTTTCTCTCGAAATTCGATTTCCATCTATCCACACAACGAGGCATCATTACGATAAAATAAATGGCAAAAAAATCTTCTATGAAATCATTCGGTGTTGCACCCCGTGTCGGTTACAACTCTGATGAATTTTACAAACGAAATCTCTATACCAAAAACAAGAAACAAGACACAAACAACGATTCGGAAAATATTCTTGCAGATGATGTTCTGGATACAGTGTTATGCCATGACAGCCGAAAGATGGTTCACTTGCCGGACAACTCAGTTCATCTCATGGTAACATCGCCGCCGTACAATGTCGGGAAGGAATACGACGACGACTTATCACTGGATGATTATAGAAAATTACTGCACGATGTTTTCAAGGAAACGTATCGTGTGCTGGTCCCGGGAGGAAGAGCGTGCATCAACGTAGCGAACTTGGGACGAAAACCGTACATCCCTGTTCATAAATTCATTATTGATGAGATGGAAGAAATAGGATATTTGATGCGCGGTGAAATTATTTGGGATAAATCAGCAAGCGCCGGAACTTCAACGGCGTGGGGAAGTTGGAAGTCCGCTTCGAATCCGACACTGCGCGACGTGCATGAGTACATTCTTGTTTTCTCGAAAGATTCGTTTCAACTTCCCAGGGGAGAGAAGAAAAACTCTATTACCCGCGATCAATTTCTTGAATACACAAAAAGCATCTGGTCGTTTCCGGCTGAATCGGCTAAGAGAGTGAAACATCCCGCGCCATTTCCCGTTGAAC
>JACPVN010000464.1 GCA_016191715.1 Ignavibacteriota bacterium
CTGTGAGTTGTGAGTGGTGAATGGTGAGTGGTGAGTTGATATCTCTGAATCCTGTAACCCGTAATCTGTAACTTGTAACCTTTGTTGGGTTTCAGGAATTACAAGTCTGTATCCCGCTTCTTCCACCACCGTTGCAAGTTGATCATAGTTCGTTTTTGATTCATCAAACGAAAGCGTTACTTTTTCCGTTGCGAGATTTACACTCGCCGATTCGACACCCTCGACCCGCTTCAAGACTTTTTCGACACGTGCAACGCAACTTGCACACGTCATTCCTTCGACCGGAAGTGAGATTATTTGTTGCTTAGATTCCATCAAGAAATAAGTTTATAGCCCGCTTCTTCAACAGCCTTGGAAAGAATTGTTTGATTTACAGTTGTTTCATCCATCGAAATACGCGCCTTCCCGATTTCGACATGCTCAACTGAAACACCTGCCACTTTGCCGAGTTCTTTCATTAATGACATGACACAATGCTTACACGTCATTCCTTGAATTATTAGTTCGATTGTTTTCATTTTTCTCTATTTGTTATTGTTATCATATTGTTAATAAATAATTCACCCTTGCACTTTCGACTCGCTCCACCGTGCTACTGTTTGTTACTCTCAATCTCTTTCATAATCTTCTCACTGCACTCTTTACAAATCCCGTGTGTCAATTTTGCATCAGTGTGAACTGTCAAGTATTCTTCCACCTGATGCCAATAACCGCCATCATCTCTGATTTTCTTACACCACGCGCACATCGGTAGCAACCCGCTTAACGCTTTTACTTTATCGAGTGCTTCGCGAAGTTCTCGTAGTAGTCGTTCCCGTTCGCGTTCGTTCCGTTTCCGTTCGACTGAATACCGAATCGAACGTCGAAGACTATCCGGTTGTAGCATATCTTTGAAGAAAAAATCCTGTACGCCATCGCCAACCGTTTTGATAGCAAATCGTTCACTGTGTTTACCACTCACAAGTATAATCGGTAAATTTGGTGCGGCCGAAAGTACCGCCTTCATCGTATCGTTCCCTGCGCTATCCGGCAAAGAAAGGTCGGCAAGTACAACATCATACTCACGTGTCGTAAGCCGTGCAATCCCTTCTTCAAGTGTCTGCACCCAATCGACCTTGAATGAACCCGAAAGATAACCATTAACCATGTATGCATCGTGTTGGTCATCTTCAATCAGGAGAACGCGCAAAATTTCTTCAACCATAATATTTTCCTTTTTACTTATAACTTTATTTTAACTAACTACCGATTATTCACTACTCACTACTCACTACTCACTACTCACTATTCACTACTCACCAATCACGAATCACTTCCTCATCCTATCCATCAACACCGCAAGCAAAATCACGATGCCCACCATCACCATCTGCACATACGAACTGACGTTGAGCAGGTTTAAACCATTACGGAGAACTCCGATGAGCATCGCACCCATGAATGTTCCGATAATTGTACCGCGTCCGCCGGTTAAACTCGTTCCACCAACAACAACTGCGGCA
Organism: Ignavibacteriota bacterium; assembly: GCA_016191715.1. GTDB lineage: Bacteria > Bacteroidota > Ignavibacteria > UBA10030 > SZUA-254 > FW602-bin19. The sequence goes on from JACPVN010000464.1 coordinate 1,503, forward strand.
ATGACATCAAGTTCGTACATCAAACCGGAATTTGGTTGACCGGAATTCATTCGAGATGCAAGAAGAATTCCGCTCAGCGAAGCAAGCACACCGGAAATCATATACACTTTCAGTAAGACATTGTTCGTGTTGATTCCGGCAAGACGCGCCGCCTCTTTGTTTCCGCCGACTGCATAGACGTAACGTCCGAATCGTGTTCGATGAAGAATTAAAAATGCAAGCACATAAACAATCAACATAAAAATAGTCGGAATAGGAACAGCAAGCAAACGCCCGTTCCCAAGAACGCTGAACTCCGGCGGAACTTCCCAAATCGGTCTTCCCTCGGTGTACATGAACGCAAGTCCGCGACTCACGGTCATCATCGCAAGCGTAACGATAAAAGGCGTGATGTTGAATTTCGTGATGAATACTCCCGCAATCATTCCGGCAATCGTACCGACACACAATCCAATGATCAATGCAAGTGGAAACGGAACTGACTGACTTAACGCACTCGTCGTAATCACTCCCGTCAGCGCAACCAACGCGCCGACGGATAAATCAATTCCTCCGGTGAGAATCACGAACGTCATTCCGACCGCAATAATTGCGGTGATGGATGTTTGAAGAGTTACGTTGAGAATGTTATCGGGCGTGAAGAAAAATTCGGAGAGCTGAGAGAAGAGAATCAACTCGGCAAGCAGTGCGATGC
>JACPVN010000465.1 GCA_016191715.1 Ignavibacteriota bacterium
AACAACGTTCGCACAAGCGAAGTGTCGAGTTCGAGACCGGAACTGTGTTTACTATTGGTTTCCATCTGAAGCAGATGCCTTTCTTGCTTTCCAAATCGTTTGAAAATATAAAAACAGGATTTCGAGCACCGTCACCAACGAGAGCGCCATCGCGTCACGGTCAAACATCGGTCCGAGCCCCGGCTTATCAATAACTAATTTCAGTAGAGAATCCGTCAACGTCCATCCGACAGAAAAAATGAGAACAATCAGAATGACGGATAAAAATCCCCAGGCAAAATTTGTTTCCTGCCAACGTTTGGTGAAAGCATAAATCGCGGCAACGGTGTGGAGATAAAAAACGAAAAGAATTATCATGCGTGAGTGGTAAGTGGTGAGCAGTGAATAGCCCACAACTTCAGTTGTGGAAAAAAAAAACAATGATTGTTAGCATCCGCCTCAGCGATTGCTACATAATAAGTTATAGAGAACGTCATTTCAATCACGGTGAAAGATAACAGTCCCAACCGTCTTAAACAAAATTTTCACATCCAAACCGAGCGACCAATTTTCAATGTAATACAAATCGTATCGAATCCGCTCTTCGAGCGACGTATCACCACGGAAACCATGAATCTGCGCCCACCCTGTCATTCCGGTTTTTACCCGATGCCGGTCAAGATATTTCGGAATTATATTCTTGAACTTCTCCACGTAAAATGTACGTTCCGGTCGTGGACCGACTAAACTCATCTCGCCACTCAAAACATTCAACAACTGAGGTAATTCATCCAAACTTGTTTTGCGAAGAATTGTTCCAATGGATGTTTGGCGCGGGTCGTCTTTCATTCCGAGTCCGGCTTGATTATCAAACTTCTCAGCCCCGACCCTCATCGTTCGGAATTTTATCATGTTGAACGGCTCGCCATCAAAACCAATCCGTTCCTGTTTGAAAAAGACCGGACCTTTCGATGTTATCTTGATGAACATTGCAATCAACCCGAACAACCACGAACCTGCAATCACGAATCCCAAACCGACAACCAAATCGAACGCTCGCTTCATGATTCTTCCCCACGTTGTAATCGGCACGCCTTTAATTTTGATAAACGGAATTCCTTCGATTTCCTTCACCCGGATTCCACCCGCCATCAATTCAAGTATATCCGGCACCATCATAAACTCGACATTGATGCCCTCACATTCGCGGAGCAATTTGTAGAGCGCATCATGTTCGTCGAGATTCATCGCGACCAAGACGAGTTCAATGTTTCGATTGTTCAGTGCATCCGAAACTTCATCGAATGTACCGAGATAGTGTTCTTGAGAAAGCGGCTCATTTCCTTCGCATTTCGATTGAGCAAAATACCCGATAAACTTGTAACCAAGCAACGAATGATTGTGAAGGACCTCGTACATTCTGTTCGCTGTTTGATTGTTCCCGATGATAACAGCATTCCGAAGTTCTCTTCCTTTCCTGTACAATGATTTTTCAATTTGCAGAAGGAAAACTCTCCCGATAAAAATAAACAATGAGGAGAAAATCCAGAGAAGACCGAACACAATCCGGGAGTACGAAAAGGCACGATAGAAAAATGCCGCGCTCATCACAAGTAACATTCCCACACTGACCAACTTCACCACGTTCACAAACTCATCCGAAAGTGCGACGTTGCGTCTCGCTCCATACATTCCACGCGAGTTAAAGAGCATCCACCAAACAGAAATTACAACGAGTGAACCATACACATACGCGCCGAGCGGCGGCGAGTCTTCACTCACTGTAAGAAAAGTTAAAACATCAGAATTAAATCTCAGCCAGTACGAACACAAAAACGCCAACTCGATTGCGATGCCATCGAACAAGACACCGAGCGTTGGAATAAGAAAGTCGTTTCGTCTTCGGTTACTCATGGAAAAGAGTTTTTAGTTTATAGTTTTTGGTTTGAGTTTCGGGTTTTGAGTTTTGGGATGTGTGATCGAGTTTAGGTTTCAGAATTCAAGAGTTACGATGCAAGATGTATGTTTTGTTTTTCATCATTCTCATCTACTCAACTACTCGATACTCGTACACTGAATTACTGAAATACTCACAACTACCTACTCACCACTCACCTATCACGAGAACATCTCATTCTCAACAATCCCGCAAATGATGTGAGCAACGGTGATGTGTCCTTCCTGAATTCTCTGAGTATCGTTTGAGGGAATGATGATGGGAATATCAACTAACTCCTTTGATGAGCCGCCCCCTTTTCCGAGAAAGCCGATGACGGTCATTCCTTTTTTCTTCGCTTCGTTGATTGCACGGTTCACGTTTTCTGATTTTCCGCTCGTACTGATTGCAATGAGAACATCACCGGCATTACCCAACGCTTCTACCTGACGGCTGAATATATTATCGAAGCCGATGTCGTTGCCACCTGCCGTTAAGCACGATGTATCTGTCGTAAGAGCAATTGCCGGAAGTGCAGGTCGGTCAGGTTTGCTCATGCGGATAACAAGTTCGGTTGCGATGTGTTGCGAGTCTGCCGCGCTTCCGCCGTTACCGCACAACAACACTTTCTTCTTGTTGTTGAATGCACCGATGATTGCATCAACCGCTTTTAAAATATCTCCCGCGCACGCTTCGAACATTTTCTTCTTCGTCTCCGCGCTTGCGTTCAGTTCGTCCTGAATATATTTTTGTCTGTACAAGAGTGTTAAAGGTAAATGAGCCATAAATCAATTCAAAAGTAAAAATGAAAAAGGAAAAAATAATCTATCAAATCAGTGCAAATCTGTCTTGTATCCGTGTTATCCGTGGTGAATAAAATTAGTAACATCCTTCAATACCTCATCCAATTTCTCCACATCCTTCCCGCCCGCGGTTGCAAGGTGTGGTCTTCCGCCGCCGCCACCACCGAGTTTTTTCGCAATCTCTCCGACGATTTTTCCTGCCTGTAATTTTTTCTCTTTGATGAGGTCATCGGTAACAACACACACGAGCGAGACTTTTTCATCAATCACCGATGCAAGCACACCGACTCCCGAACCAAGTTTCGAGCGAAGCGTGTCGCCGATGTTCTTCAACTCGTCAGCATTTGAAACTACTATCTTCGCCGCGACGATTTTAAAACCGTTCACTTCCTTTGCACCATTTACTAATTCCTCAATGTTTGATGATGCATCCTTCACTCGTTGTTTGCTGAGTTCTTTCTTCAAATCGTGTGTTAATTTTGTTATTTGCTCGAATGTTTGTTCCCGTTCAAATAACGCTTTCTCAATTTGTGCTATATCATACCCTGTGGCAATCTCACCTGACAAAGAAACTGAACCCAATGTAGGTCGAGACGGCGTCTCGACCAACACATTACCAAGTTGCTTCTCAAGTTCTTCTTTTTCCTCAATCAATTTGTGAATCTGCTCATCCATCTGCCCGACTTTCTCAATCTGCTTTTGGATGTGTAGTTTTAATCCATCACCTGTTACCGCTTCGATACGCCGGACACCACTTGCAACGCTTCCTTCCGAAATAATTTTGAACAAGCCAATCTCACGAGTATTCTTCACATGCGTTCCGCCGCACAACTCGACAGAGAACTTCGGGTCAATTTCCACCACACGAACTGTGTCGCCATACTTTTCTCCGAAGAACATTTTTAATTTCGGATAACGGCGTTTCGCCTCTTCGATGGAGAGCCAATCTTTCGGGTCGTTCAGTGCATTGACGGTGATGTTTTCTGCTATTTTCTCATTAACCATTTCTTCAATCTCTTTGATTTGATCTTGAGATAGCTTCTCGAAATGATTGAAATCGAACCGTAAATAATCCGG
>JACPVN010000466.1 GCA_016191715.1 Ignavibacteriota bacterium
ACCTCAAATGCTTTCCTGTAAAATTGAACTCCCCTGAAGAATGTCAAAGCAACTGTTCCTGTTTCATCACCAAGGACGATGACAAGCCGTTGCTTCGGCGGGCGACCGAGCAAATCCACACGCCGAACCTTTCCGATGACCGTAACATAATCCCCCGTGTCAACAACCCGATGAAGTTTACCAATTTTTTCCACCCTGCTTAAATCAATGTACGAGCGTGGAAAGTAATATAAAAGGTCATTAACCGTGCGTATCCCAAGTTGGTTTAACGCCTCAGCGCGTTTCGGCCCGACACCTTTTAGATATTGGATGGGAGTTTGAAGCATGTGTTCAGTATATTTTGCTTGAGACATGAAATTGAGGAGGTAAATTCTAAATTATAAACAAATTCGAAATCCTAATTCTCGAAACATCTAAAGTAAAAAATCTTTTGAGGTTTCGTTTTTCGAGTTTGTTTAGAAATTAGATCTTTGCATTTAGAATTTGAAATCAGGTTTCTTCTTTCGCATCCCTCGTCATCAAATCAAACGTTGCCTTGATTGGGTCTTTTTCTTCAAACAGGATTTGATAGACAGCATCAACAATCGGCATCTCAACGCTCAATCCTTTTGCAAGATTATGGAGCGATCTCGTCGTTGCGACCCCTTCAGCGACCATTTCCATTTCTGCAAGGATATCTTTGAGTTTCCTCCCCTTCCCGATTTCTTCTCCAACATGACGGTTGCGACTGTGCTTGCTCATACAGGTAACAATCAAATCCCCAATGCCGGAAAGTCCGGCAAATGTTTTCTGTTTCGCACCGAGCGCAACTCCGAGACGGGTTAATTCAACTGTCCCGCGCGTCATAATCATGGCTTTAGTATTATCGCCATAGTTCGCTCCGTCGGCGATGCCGGAAGCAATTGCCATCACGTTTTTGATTGAACCGCCGAGTTCAACTCCGCGCAAGTCATCGCTCGAATAAACTCGGAAGTAGGGAGTCATAAACACTTGCTGAATAGACTTAGCCGTTTCTAAATTCTCCGAAGCGGCAACAACTGCCGTTGGAATTTCCTTCGCTACCTCCTCTGCAAAACTCGGTCCCGAAAGCGTGGCAATGTTTTCTTTTCTTGCTGTCGGCAGAACTTCAAGCAGAACCTGTGACATTGTTTTTAGCGATTGATTTTCGATTCCTTTCGCAACGTTCACAAAAATAGTTTTGCTGAAATCTTTCTCCTTCACTGTCTCAATGACTGAGCGGAGAAACTGAGAGGGGACAGCTGTAACAAGCAACTCAGCATGTTCGATAGAAAATTCTAAATCGCTCGTGATGGTAATTTCATTCGGAAGGTGAGCGCCGGGAAGTAACCGTACATTCTCCCGATACTGTTTCAATTCCTCTGTATGTTCGAGCCGGTGTCCCCAGAGAACGACTTGGTGAGAATTATAATGAAGGAGAATTGCCAGTGCCGTTCCCCAACTGCCGGCTCCTAAAACACTTATTTGCATGAAAAAGAAAAATAATGGGAAAGGAATGTTCCTTTAACCCAACAATATTCATCGTCATGGTGAGCGAAGTCGAACCATGAAGAGTCTTCGACTACGCTCAGGCTGACGTTTGTCAGATTGGATTGGATGATCAATTCTTCTTTCGTTTCAAAAGAGATGAGGAGGACAAACGATTCTCTGTTCCTTCAATCAAACGCTTGATGTTTGTTCTATGCGTATAAATCAACAACAATGAAATACCGATGCTGAAAAAAATGAGTGTGTTGTATCCTTCCAGATAGGCATGAAACACATTGTGACGAAATGCCATCGTTACCGGAAATGAAAGCGCGGCGATAACCGAACCGAGAGAAACATACCGCCAGATTGCAAACACAATAATAAAAACACCAAGTGTAACAAGAATTTCAATGGTTGCGAGAGCGAGAAGAACTCCACCTGCAGTTGCTATTCCTTTACCACCGCGGAAACTTGCAAAAATTGTCCAGATGTGTCCGAGGATTGCCGCACATCCGGCAATAATTCGGACAACGGTCAGATCTTCAAATGGTGTTACGTTGTCGAAAGGAATCGGACCGAGCATAAGTTTCGTTACAAGCATTGTTGCAACGTATCCTTTGAAAATATCAAATAAAATAACAGCCACGCCGTACTTCCAGCCAAGCACACGAAAAACATTTGTGCCACCTGCATTGCCGCTTCCGTGATTTCGGACGTCAATGCCATGTGTCAGTTTGCTGATAATAATGCTTGTCGGTATTGAGCCGACGATGTAACTAAGAACGATAACGAGCGATAATTCACCCATAGTTTGAAATTGACCTTGTTATAGAAAAATATACCTGTAAAGATAGAAGATTATTTGAAAATAATCAAGTTCTTTTGTCAATTTCTTATTACGGTTTTCTTTTTACGGTTAAATTTAACATTGCATCGCATCTACGCATGACCGTGAACGGTCACGCCATGTTATTTCAAGCCCGATGAATCGGGCTATTCCTGTTCAGTATCGTTCACGATGCTTGTTGTTTTTTTAGCATCGCCGTTCACGGCAATGCTAAATCATGTTCTGAACAGCAATCTTATTTCTTCTC
>JACPVN010000467.1 GCA_016191715.1 Ignavibacteriota bacterium
AACAGGATGGGAATCCCGATAGAAATAATCTGAGAACGAAGTTTTTTGTTTGATGAGATTTCTTTCAGCAGTTTCCCGGAAATCGCTTTCGGTGTCACCTTCAATGCTGTGCGTATATCTTTGAAGCAACGTTTCAGCAAGTATGCTTCATACAACAACTTTGAAAGTCGCGGCGGACCAAGCACCTCAAACGCAACGCTATCAACATTGTGCAACTTCTCAAGTTCGGAAATTTTTTCATACGCGCTGTGGTACATGTACCCCGCGCGGTATGTCGGATTCATAATCGTGTTATCGAGTGCGTCAATTACATCATGTCCTGTATTTCGTCCTTTTATTTCATAGATAACATTCTCGGCAATTTCTTCCGGCGTGACGAATTCCATTTGCCCCGGAGTTGTAATCGCTTCAAACTCTCCGCGTGAAAAAATGCCGTTCTCACCGGTATCAATAAAAACAGACTTGAGTGTTTCATTTATAGGATTGGCTACATTTTTCATTCGCACGTGAAGCGTCCCTCTCAAATTGACACCTTTCGTCGGAGCGCAATCTACTAACTCGACTGTTTTTCCGCGTCGCTTGATTTCACCGTACCCGACACTCTTCCATGCAATCGCCGCCGCCGGTTTGATTTCTTTTGTGATTGGCGCATCGGGAGTTCGTCCCATCAAAAACAGTAACATCGTATGCGCGCCTGCAACCGCCGATTTGCTCAATAAGACAGAGGAAGGTTTCTCTTCGCTGTGAGTATAAGGAATATTTAATCCCATTCCACCGGTTCCGCTTGTTCCGATTTTCACGTACGTTTTCGTACCGCACTTGTGCATGGACTTATAAAGAATCTGTACATGACGTATTAACTGTGGAACATAGAGCGTACAAATCAATCGTTCAACGGAAGATTGTATTGTTCGAATATCGGGTCCGCCGTTGTTTTGTTTGATTTCCTTCAACACACCGCGTGCGCTTTGAAAAATATCCTGATACGCGATGGCAGTTGCCGAATTGATACTATCTATGATGATATCCGGTTTGTACTTTTCAAGAAGTTGAAAGATTGCCGAACGGTGCAGAACATTTTCATCAAGTTCATCGAGCATATCGTCAATGAGCATCTTTCGTTTCCTGTCGTCCACCAGAAGTTCTTCACGGTTCGCATCTTTGAAATCGTGCCGCGTAAAAATATTTCCCCACCACGGGATGAAGAAATGTTTCTTTGCCGTCGGAAATTCTTTATACAATTGTGCAACAGCGTTTTCCGCTTCTTCTTTCTTTAACGATGTGACAATAATGCGTTTCGGATGTTCACCCATCAGTTTCCTGCAAATAGCAGAGCCGACGAGTCCCCATCCGCCTAACACTAATACTGTTCTGTTTTTTATATCCATTATTATTTCTCTTTCGTATTCAATTTTTATACTTATATGTAGGACGAATTTCATTTCGTCCATCAAGTAGGGTCGAGATAAATCTCGACCTACATGAATGTGAAATTTGACAATCTACATGCCATAGAATTCAGAGAAGATTTTGCCTGAATGTCAATTAAATGCTTACATAGTTCTATAATTCTCATGTTTGTGAGACTTCGTGTCAGAACTGAAAGATCGGTTCACGTTCAATTAAAAATAATAAAAAAGCGCGCTTGCATCATACTGCCCGCGCGCTTCGTCATCATTTCTCCTCTAACTGGAGATCAGCTATGTGACTACTTTAATGTAATAGAACTGACACACTTTTCAAACACCGGAAAGTATATATCTTTCTGTGCGGCGAACCAAATCGCTGTCGGGCGAATGACTTTATCGTTTTTCACGACATAATATTGCCGCCGTGTAACGTTTGCCATCGGTGTGTCTTCAACCCATAATGCTTCAAGTCCGTCAATCATGGCTTTGCCTGTGCCGCGCGATTTTACTTTCCCTTTATTTTGTTCAAATACTTTTTCCGTCGTTAGTTTTTGTGCACCGAACACATCAATCTGGATACTGCAATCCAAACGGTCTGCGCGCAATTTCATCGAAAAGTCAAACTTCCCTTTGGAAACATTTTCCGGAACCATGTTTTCCGGATATTGCATGGTGAAGAAATTAGAATTGTAATTTTCCATACTTGGCGATGCCTGCCATTTATCCGATTTAATAATGACGACAGGAAGTTCAAACGATTTTAACATCGCATCAAACACTCCGGCGTGAGCAGTGAACTGGTCGCCGTACCCGATAAAATCCAATTTATACACTGCAGTATCTCCGGCAACATAAATTTGATAGCCGGTTATATTTGCTTTTGAAGTAACCGGAACAGAGTAGCCAACCTTTGTCGCAGTTTTGGTTGCAACGGTTATTTGTTGGTCGGGTTGAATATCAACCTTCGACCAGGATTGTTTGAAAACATCTTTCGCCGTTGCTATTACCTCATCAGCGGACTTCCCTTCTAACTTCAATACTTCCACCGATACTTGTCCCCCCTCTTCTCCGCTCGAAGGGTCCATAAATTTATTGACCACTTCCTGTGATTTTACAAACACAGCGTTTCCTGTCGTGCCGAGTTGCTTCCATTCCTTCGGATATTGGATTTTGAATCCATACGCCGGGTCTTTGTATTCAGACATCTCGCCGACCGGAACCGGCGGTGTTTCCTTCTTACTGCATCCAATAAATGCAATAACGATTAACATTAAAAAGATAAATGATTTTTTCATAAATGATTCCTTTATAATTTGTAATTAAATTTTTGGAACTACCGTATCATACCAGAACTTTTTTTCTCTCACACCAACTTCATCTATATGAAGATGTTTCGTCTCGGTGTACTCACGTAAACCTTCAAGACCAAATTCACGACCAATTCCGCTTTGCTTGTAACCGCCGAACGGCGCTTTTTCAGAAAGTAAATGCCATTCATTTACCCATACCGTTCCGGCACGCAATCGCTTTGCTACTGATACTGCCCTGTCTTTATCCTGCGACCAAACTCCGCCGCCCAGTCCGAAGATTGAATCGTTCGCAAAGGCAACTGCTTCGTCTTCTGTTTTGAATTTCAAAACAGAAAGTACCGGACCGAAAATCTCTTCTTGAGCAATCGTCATTGAGTGATTAACGTTTGTGAAGATTGTCGGCTCAACAAAAAATCCTTTTTTGAGTTCAGAAAACTCCGGCGCATTTCCACCAACAGCAACTGAAGCGCCTTGTTCAACTCCACTCTTGATGTAACCGAGAATTCTCTGCTGTTGCTTTTCTGAAATAACCGGACCAATATCCGTTGTCATTTCTTTCGGGTTTCCAAGACGGAGTTTCTTCGTCTTTTCAATCAAACGGGAAATAAATTCATCATGTATTGATTCATGCAGAAACAATCTCGAACCGGCTTCACAGCATTGTCCCTGATGATAGAAAATCGCGTACATCGCTCCGTCAACCGCGTGAGCGATATCAGCATCCTGTAAAACTATGTTGGCAGATTTCCCTCCGCACTCGAGCGTACATTTTTTTAATGTTAATGCCGCGTTGCTCATCACTTTTCTTCCAACGGCAGTCGAGCCGGTGAACGAAACTTTATCTACAAGCGGATGCTTGGTTAATGTCTCACCTGCATCTTCACCAACACCGGGAATAATGTTGACAACACCCGGCGGCAATCCCACTTCATGAATAATCTTCGCGAGTTCCATCGCCGTACATGATGTTAACTCCGATGGTTTGAGTACGACCGTATTTCCAGCCGCAAGCG
>JACPVN010000114.1 GCA_016191715.1 Ignavibacteriota bacterium
AATTGTGTTTTTGTTTTCAAATCTCGTAGCACCTTTATTACATCATTATAAATTGTTTGATTATCCAAATCATCTTCGGGCTGGTCAATAATAATAATATCATTTTCTTTGAGTGAAAGAAGAAAAATGATAAGAGCCGATGCTCGTTGTCCAAGTGAATGTTCAATAAGTGGTTTGTCCTTGTAAAATATTTCAAAATAATCGGGAACTCGATAGGTTAAAAATGTTCCGATATTTTCTTCAAAACGGACTCTGAACGCATTGTATTGATTTTCGCTCGAAAGTATATCACTGACTTTAGTTACAGTAGCATTTTCATTCAAATCGCGATAAATTTCAATTAGGTCTGAATACTCATCAGCCAATCTCTGTATATTTTGTTCTCTAATTCCTGTTCCACGAACACTATCTTTTAAGAATTCTTTGAACTTTTCTTTGTCACCTTTAAACTTCATTACAATCTTTATTGAAGATTGGTCAGCATTAATTTTTTGAATTTCCTCATTCACAAGAATAAATTCATCATTCCACAGTTTCTGTAACTGCGTAAGTGAAACAATCAACAGCTTTTGAAGGTTAGAGGTTTTGTTTTTTATTTTTTCTAACTCTTTCAGTTTGAAATTCGTGCTTTCTAATTCCTTGGTGAATTTCACGTAATCATCTGCCTGAATATTGGGAAGATTTATTTCCCGTTTGATTTTGGAAAATTCTTCTTTCAAATCTTCGTACCTACTTAAAAATTGCTTTTCTGTAGCTAAAAGACCTGCACTTTCTTTTTTCATTTGAGAAAGCAATATTGTTAACTGATTAAATATCTTTTCAAAATTTTCAAATGATTTGTATGCTTTTTCAAACAAGTCAGCATTTTCTTTTGACTTGTAGCCCAAGTATGATTTGAAACTGTCATTGTAGTTGGAAATAAATTCTTCAAGATTTGTAATAACTTCCTGCTCGAACTCTTTCAGGTTCTTGAAGCGATTGGCATCCTTATCAAATTCTATCTGCCGATTCAACTTTTTATCAATTTCATAATCGGCGTACACTTTCAGATTGTGTTCTAAAGATGCCTTCTTTGCTTCAAGATCAGGCCTTTGTGCAAGCGATTTATTTTGGCGTACAATATCATTTAAGATATTGATTACCTCACTATTTTTTTCTTCAATGTTTAGTCGATGAGTTCTTACTTTCTCACCAATTAATTGATTAATCAAACTTTCAATACTGTTAGAACCTTTAATGTTGGAAAGGTCTTTTTGCCCGAAGTAAAGCGGCTTCTTTAGTATCCCTGAGATTTTTAAACTAGGATTTAGATTGCCGTTTACGTAAACATTCGTTCTATCGCCAAATATCTTCTCAGCTACAACGAGATTTTTTTGGGAATCTATTATCTCTAATCTTGTTTTCCCCCCACTGCCAAGAAAGGTTGCAATCAAATTATTCTTATAATCAATGTCTCTATCTTTATTTTCGTCTGATTTAATCAGTAAAATATCTAGGGCATATCTAAGTGTTTCCAATATTGTCGATTTGCCACTGCCTCGAATCCCAATTAGATTATTCATTGCTGGACTAAGAGAAATCTCTTTAATGTCCTGTTTACTACTAGTAAATGAAATTGATTTTATATATGCTTGTGTGGAATTGGGAATTTCCTTTTTCACTCTATACTTCCAATCCATCAAAGAATACTTCACTGCATCAAAGTTGAATGCACCAATTTTGATAAAGGTTTTTTCTCCCTTACCAATTTCCTCTATGGATTTTGCATCGGAACCCTCGATGAATGCGGGAAGTTGATTATTAAACCAAGTATGCAGGTTTTTAATCTTTTCACGGGTACGAACTTTTTGAAATCCTAAAACAGTTTTTCTGAAAGAAGGATTAGCCGCAAAATCAATAATCCTTCCCCCATCTAACTCCTCCAAAAAACCACTGCGCTGCTCAATATGAGCCATAATGATAAAATAATTCTTCTCAAATTTGTTAAGCATCTCAATGGTCTGTACTAAACTGTGGTTTGATCTGCCATTTTCATTTTCGTAATTCGTCTTACCTGAAAAGGTGGAAGTAAGAAATTGACTGATTAAATCGTTCCCATTTTCAAGCCACTGGTCGGGGTCAAATATTATAAGCGTGTGAATACCGTTTGAGCCATCATTGACAGAAAGTTCAACACCAGGTAAAATATAAATTTCTTCTTTTCGCGCTTTTTTAGCAAGCGCTTTATACTCTAAATATGAAAATTTATTGTGATTTGTTATAACCGCAAGACGAATATCTTCTGTCTTCAGTTTTTCGATGTAAAGATTAATAAAATCGTTTTCCGCTCCTGAGTAATAAAATTCTTTATCTTCTTTTGTGTGAAGATGAAAATCTGCTCGAAGCCATGTCGCGCCGTTCTCAAATATTTTCATTGTTTTGTTTTCTTCCATAGTTATATCGTCCTAAAATCTATCCCCGCATCGCGCATTTGCAATACGGTATTCGTTTTCAGCTGGTCGTTGTCGGTGAAAAGTTTATCAAGCGTAATTACTTTTTTTGGCTTCGCTGCTATTATGTTGTCAATGATGTTCTGATTCATTACTTCCAAAGCGATAATCAGTCCTCCGTTATTCACTGAATAATAATTCCCCACCTGAGAGGGAGTCGGCGTGTGTAATTCCACTTTATCAGTCAGTAAATATCCTGCTTTCAGCATCAACTCATACAATATGTTTTCCTTTTCACTCCCCTCCCGCACCGGATTTGTGAACTCCTCCAACTGCTGTGCTATATTTTCTTCAGTTATTTCACTCCCGCGCCAGATTTTGAAATTGGACGGTGCGAGTTGAAACACTTTAAAACCCAAATCCTTCTCTGATCCTGGATTTTGTAACGCGGATTTCGGATTGTGATTATTGTATTCTTCTGATGCAGTTTTGTTTATGACACGACGGATACGTTCTTTCGATATCTCTGCAATAGTTTTGTAACCATTTTTATATGCTTCGCTCTCCTCACTGCACCTTTCTGGCAATTGTACCAAAATAAATTTTCTGTTTCCTCCATCTTCGTTGTTAAGTTCTAAAACTGCCTGTGCGGTTGTTCCGGAGCCGGCAAAGAAATCCAGAATGATATCGTTTTGTCTGGCGCCAATGCTAATCAAATGTTTGATAAGTTCAACCGGTTTAGGATAATCAAAGTATTTCTTATTGTCAAATAATTCTTTAAATCCTTTATGTGCGATATTGTTTGGAAAATCCATCAAAATCGAATTGTATGGATTTGCACGCTCGATAGGTTGCAATTGGTTATTAACTTTTGAATACGATTTGAAGTTTAACTGCCAGTCATTTTTTTGATTTCTTTTCAAGACAATGACGTCATTCTGAATCCCCCAATGAATTTTCTCTGTTGACCAACGCCAGTTATATGTTTTATCATTTGGGTCACCTCCGGGATGAAGAATGATATCAATATCAAATTTTGTCCGCTCACAATTTTTTTTCTTGTCATGATACACCAATATATCTTTTCCTTTCGGTAAGACGAATGGAAAATCTAATCGCTCAGAATAATTCATGCCGTCGTCATCCATCCTCCGTAAATAGAACTTACCTCTTTCATATTCATATTCGTCCGATAAATGATAATGGTCAACATCAGCAAGTTTCTTATTGATTTTTGCCTTGTTGAAATCTTTAGCATAACACAAAATATAATCCTGTTCTATTGAAATGAATTGAGCGTCTTGTTTTCCGGCTAAATTTTGTCGCCGAATAAACTCTGCGATAAAATTCTCCTCACCGAAAATCTCATTCATCATCAAACGAAGGTTATGAACTTCGTTATCATCTATATGAACAAATATAACTCCTTCATCACTCATCAAATTTTTGGCAAGAAACAAACGGGGATACATCATGCTTAGCCAGTTGCTGTGATAATGTCCGCTCTCCTTGCTGTTCTTTCTGAAGAAACTCTCTTTCAAAATTTTTCCTTCAACGTCCATATCACCGACGCGTTTCAGGTAGTTATCTTTTTTTTCCTTAAAACTATCCGGGTAAATAAAACTATCATTTCCGGTGTTGTATGGAGGGTCAATAATAATACACTGTACTTTACCAAAGTAAGATTTTTGGATAACCTTTAACACTTCAAGATTTTCACCCTCAAAAAAGATATTTTCAGTCGTTTGAAAATTTATGGATTCCTTCGGTACGGGTTTCAGCGTTGCAGTGGTAGGTAAATGCAACAGTCTGAATGCATCCGATTTTCCCGCCCAGTTCAGCACATATCGTTCATTATGAAACTCAATATTATTTTTTCCTACCGTTGTTTGAAGTTTCTCCCAATCAACCTTTCCTTCTGTAAAGACTTCAGGAAAAAGTTGTTTCAACTTTTCCAATTGATTTTCAATTATATGTAAGGATTCACCGTTCATTCAATAACATAGTCGAAAGATATTTACCGTTTAATTCGGCAAAATATACACTTGATATTTCACAATGACAAGTTCATTTAGAACTGATTACTGCAATTGATAGTCACTCAGAATTGGATGATGTTACATATTTCGATGCTGTTTTATCCCATCCCCTATCCCCCCTTCCTTTTGCAAAAAGAAAGAGGAGTGATAGTTAGGGTTACGTGTACGTTACAATGTCCTCGACGTTATAACAATGACTTGCCATTGATTGATCTCAAGTTGACAGGTTAATAAAGTATGTTAATGAATATTCAATAAGGCAGTCCTGTTTTCGAGACTTGTACGGTGTAGCGTTATCATTTACTGTAACGCTACAGAAAAGCGGTCAACTTGAATCTGTTTATTTCAAAGATTTCATTTTGCACAAAACAAATCAAAAAACAAATCAAATGAAAATGGGCTTTGTTCCTCTCCACTCTTTTTCGTACTTTCATCAAACAAAAATATGATAAGAAGATGTTATGAATGAAAACCAGCAACTCAATCAACCGAAGCGACCGACGTTGCATCCGCCCGATGGCGACCCGAAAGCAAAACAAATTACACTCTGGATAGTTGTCGGAGTAGTTGCAATTGTCGTTGTCTATTTTCTCTTGTACTCTGATGTATTCAAGAAAGAAGATAAACCGGCGTCGCAGGTGGTAATTCCTGATTACGCGATGCCTCAACCGGACACGCTTTCAGAAGCGCTGATGGATACAATGTATCAGGAAGATATCCCGCCCGATATAATCGAGGATAAATCGAAACCAAAAACTGCCGAGAAGAAAAAGGAACCGACTCCTGAACAAAAAGAAAAAGGTTCGTTTACAATTAATGTCGGGACATTCTCGAAAACTTCGTTAGCAGAAAAAGAAAAGACATGGTTTATAGAAAAAGGATTTGAAGCATTTCTTGTTCCGAAAGAAAAAATGTTCCGTGTAAGCGTAGGGAAATTTGCTACACGAGCAGAAGCAAAGAAAGTCGCCGACGAAATCAAATCAACCTTGAAAAAAGACTGCTGGGTTGACGAACTCAAGTGAATTGGCAAACTACCGAAAACTTCTTATATTTGCACTGCATTTTTTATAGAATTGGAGAAAATTACATGAAATCAAACATACATCCAGCATATAAACGTTCTACCGTAACCTGTGTTTGCGGCGCAATCTTTGAAACCCGTTCGACAATGGGGAATATCAAAGTCGAAATTTGTTCGAAGTGTCATCCGTTTTTCACCGGCAAACAAAAGTTGGTTGATACAGCGGGACGCGTTGAGCGATTCCAAAAACGATATGCGAAGAAAACTCAGGAAGCCGCAACACCTGCGTAATAATTATTAAATGAGTTTGAAAACGGAATTCTGAGAAGTCGGGATTCCGTTTTTTTTCTTCTTAACGAGTATGAACCTCTGTATTGTTGAAGACCAATCGGTCAAGCACCTTCTTCCGCTCACGCACCTCCAACCGGCGTTCGAGTTGTGTTGTGGATGCTCTTCATTGCGTGAAAAAATTCTCTCGTTTGTTCCTTCCAAAAATGTTAGTCTGATTACCCGCTCGTATCTCGGCAAGTACACACAAGAATGTTTTCCTTCGTTTCAAGTTAATACATTGCCCGATGAGGATGTTTTGTTTGTCAATAGTCGAATTATTGCTGATGAATCGTTGACACGCATTGTGAAAAAGAATGATGGCAAAGAGCGCGTCTTTTTGAACGGAGACGAAGTTGTGGCGATGTTTGTGCGGAAGAAAAATCTGCCTCGGTTACGGGTTACGGGTTTGGACTTATTCACCCGCCTTCTGCGGTCTGGAGTTAGAAATTTTGAAGAGTTCCCTCAAATGCAAATTGGTTGCAAGGTTGTCGAATTTCCGTGGGAGTTGGTTCAACACAATGCAGAACAAATCGAAAAAGATTTTCTATCGCTGAAACGAAAAACAAAGAAAGCAATTGCAGGGAAGATTTACAACGGTGCGCATTTACTCAATCGAAAAAATATTCTCGTTGGCTCCGGTTCTGTCATTAAACCGGGAGTTGTGTTGGATGCGGAACATGGTTCCATCATCATTGAAAAGAATGTTACGGTCATGCCGAATGCTGTTATCGAAGGACCTGTGTACATTGGCGAAGGAAGTCAAATAAAAATCGGAGCGAAGATATATCCGGGGACAAGCATCGGTCGTGAATGTAGAATCGGCGGCGAAGTTACTCGCTCAATTTTCCAATCATACTCAAACAAAGCGCACGATGGATTTGTCGGCGATTCATACATCGGGAGTTGGGTAAATCTCGGAGCGGATACGAACACAAGCAATTTGAAAAACACATACGGAAATGTCAATGTGTTTATCAATGGCGAAGAGATTGATTCAGGTTCACAGTTCGTCGGATTAACGATGGGCGACCACTCAAAGTCAGGAATTAATGTCATGTTCAATACGGGAAGTGTGGTCGGGACATCGTGCAATATATTTGGTTCTGATTTTCCACAGAAATATCTTCCATCATTTTCATGGGGAAGTTCCGGTTCTTTCACAACATTCGATATTGAAAAAAGTATTGAAATCGCACGACGCATGATGTCTCGACGCGGAATCACCATGAGCAAAGCGTACGAATCAATGATGCGACACGTGTTCAATCAAACAAAACGAGAACGGAAACAATGGCTGAAGAAGTAATCCGGCAAGAAGAAGAAATTAAGCCGGTGTATGCCGGCGCACGAGGTACAGCCGTGAAGATTCTCAACCGAATCGAACGGACAGATGCGTACATGGATAAACTTCTCGACATTGAACTGAAGTTAGATGAGTTATCTGCGGTTGATAAAAGTTTGCTCGCCGAACTTGTGCATGGAGTCATGCGATGGCAGGGACGGCTCGATTATCTTCTCAATAGTTTCACCCATGGGAATTTTTCAAAAACAGAAATCAATCTGAAGAATACACTCCGAGTCGCGCTTTATCAAATTCTCTTTCTTACGCGGATGCCAAACTACGCCGCGGTAAATGAAGCGGTTGAGTTCATCAAACGGTTGAGGGGAGAAAAGACAGCGAACTTTGTCAACGCGGTGCTTCGCAATGTCATCCGCAATATAAATGACATTCAATATCCGAAGCGGGATGAAAACCAATTGCACTATCTTGCAGTTTATTTTTCTCATCCACAGTGGATGGTGAAACGTTGGCTTGACAGGTTTGAACTCCCTGAACTTGAAAAGTTTTTAATTGCAAACAATGAGATACCTCCGCTTACACTTCGCATCAATAAACTCAAAATAACGCCGGGTGAATTTCTTGTTCTCCTTGATAAAGAAGGTATTCAGTACGAAGGTTCACAGTTGATAGATTTTTTCATCCGTGTAAAAACGCTGACAGGAATCGCACAGTTGGATATATTTCGTCAGGGATTTTTTTCCGTACAGGATGAGAGTCAGGCGTTGCCGGTGCTGTTGCTTGCCCCTCAATCCGGTGAACGGGTAATTGATATGTGCGCCGCGCCCGGAGGAAAATCAACTCTCATCGGTGAGTTGATGAAAAACAAGGGGGAGATTATTTCGGTTGATAAATTCGACCACAAATTACATCTCCTGAAAACAAGTTGCGAGCGACTCGGAATCACGAATGTAAAAACACTTACAACCGATGCATCAACACTCGAAATCGAACCGGCTGAAAAAGTCCTGCTTGACACGCCCTGTTCCGGACTTGGAACGCTTCGAAAAAAACCTGATATGAGATGGAAGCGTGAAGTTGAAGACATTCAAGTCATGGTGAAATTACAAGAACAATTATTGGAGCGTGCGGCACATCTTGTGAAACCGGACGGTGTGTTAGTCTATTCAACCTGTACCACCGAGCCGGAAGAAAATGAAACACAAATCAAAAAATTTTTAGAGCGTCACCACGAATTTCACATTGATGATGCATCGAAGTTTGTCAATAAAAACCTTGTGAACCCCGAGGGATTTATCACCACATTTCCACACCGCCATCATATAGACGGCGGCTTCTCGGCTCGGTTGATTAAAAAATTATAATCCCTATTTAACTGGAAACCGAAAACACGAAACCGGAAACTGTTATGAAAGCAGTCGTAAAACCCAAACCTCAATTATACAAAGCGTGGCAACACGGTTTGCAACTTACCGAAAAAGAAATCCCGATTGTAACCCAACCGAACGATGTACAATTCAAAGTTGTTGCGGGGGGAATTTGCGGTACTGATGTCGGAATTTATAATTCAAAAGATTCGCTCAAGAACAATATGTCCGGCTTGAAAACGCCTGATGTAACCATCGGACATGAATTCTGCGGAAGAATTACCGATGCAGGAACAAAAGCGAAACTCAGACTCGCTCAATTGTTAATTCTGAAATCCCGCGAATTCAAAGAGATTAAAAAGTTTACCAAAAACCGAACTGCCGCACAAGTTGCAAAAGATAAATCGCTCATCAATTACATCAGCGATAATTTTATTGCAACGGCAGAGATGCACATAACATGCGGCGAGTGCGCACAGTGCAAACTTGGTGATTTTCATGTGTGTACTAATACAATCATTCGCGGTTTGCATGGCGATGGGGCATTTGCCGAATATGTTGTTCTTCCTTCTGAGAATGTCATCATCTTTAAAAACGGAGAAATCCCGGAAGAGATTGTCGCGTTCATGGATGCGATTGGAAATGCAACACACACTGTACAATCTCTTTCAAGCATCAAAGGAAAAATTGTTGCTGTGCTTGGCCTCGGTGTCATTGGCTTGATGTCTGTTGCGATTGCAAAAGGTGCCGGTGCTAAGGAAATTATCGTTACCGATGCTTCACACGGAGAAAACACTCACGAAAAATTACAAGCACGTAAGTTTAAGATGGCGCAATTGCTCGGCGCCGATGAATGTTTCGATGTTTCCCTGCATGACGAGAAACAGGAGTTCTACAAATTCGCGAAATCGCAAAACCATGGAGCGGGAGTTGACGCGGTTCTTGAAATGTCAGGCAGTTACCATGCATACGAGGACGCATTCAATATTCTCCGCATGGGTGGAGAGTTATCGTTGCTTGGCATAACAAACGGAACGATGCCACTTGATTTTGCCAAACACATGATTTTCCCCGGAAGAACGATTCATGGCGTTATTGGTCGACGCGTCTGGTCAACGTGGGAAATGATGACCGACATTCTCAAAAAAGGATTAGCGAAACGATTTATAAAAGCCGGATTTGTGTCGCATCAATTTCCCCTCGAAGAATTTGATAAAGGATTCGAAGCGATTGCAAGCGGCGATGCATTGAAAGTTTTATTGAGACCGTGACTTTTCCGGTTTCAGGTTTCTGGTTTCAGGTTGCCGTCATGATTCTGTGATAATTCATGGTTGCATCCGTGTTATCCACAGTTAATTTTAACATCGACAAAGAAAAATATGAAGACATTTGAATTAATTACAACTGAACTGAAACGACTCGAACAAGCAAAGACGTTCAAATACGAAACGGCACTGCAGTCACCGCAACGCGGCGTAGTGAAAGTAAAAGGTAAAGACGTTGTCATGCTTGCCTCCAACAACTATCTCGGACTTTCCGACCATCCTGAAGTGAAGAAAGCGGCTATCGAAGGAATCAGGAAATACGGATATGGCGTTGCCTCCGTTCGGTTCATCTGCGGTACGCAGGACATTCATTATGAACTGGAGAAAAAGATTTCGAGGTTCGTTGGAGCGGAAGATACCATTCTTTTCTCCTCCTGCTTCGCGGCGAACGAAGGATTTTTTGCCTCACTCATTAACGAAGGATTCGGCAAGGAACAACACAAAGATGTTCTTTACTCCGACAAATTAAATCATGCAAGCATTATTGACGGACAGCGTTTGTGCCGAAATGAATTTGTTGACAAGAAAATTTACAATCATGCCGACGTAGAACATCTCGAAACGCTTCTTGCTGAAGATGGTAAGAAAGATTACCGCTTTCGGATTATTGCGACCGATGGCGTGTTCAGCATGGAAGGCGACCTCGCTCCGCTTGATAAGATTGTTGTACTTGCAAAAAAAAATAACGCAATGCTTTTCATGGATGATTCACACGGCATTGGCGTTTGCGGCAAAACCGGACGTGGTACACCCGAAGCAAAAGGTGTGTTGAAAAATATTGACGTCATCACCGGAACACTTGGCAAAGCGCTCGGTGGTGCGGCGGGTGGTTATATTTCCGGCAAGAAAGAATTGATTAGCTACCTTCGACAGAAATCAAGACCTTATACGTTTTCCAACTCTCTTCCTCCGGCAATTGTTTTTGGCGCTATGGCAGCACTTGATTTATTGACAAAAGATACATCCATTGTCAATCGCTTGCACGAAAACACTGCGTACTTCCGAAAGGAAATTAAAGCGCTCGGCTTCACAATTTTAGAAGGCGAGCATCCGATAGTTCCTATCATGCTTGGTGAAGCGGCAGTTGCACGGGACATGAGTGTGGCATTACTGAAAGCAGGAGTTTATATCAAAGGATTGTGGTTTCCTGTTGTTCCCAAAGGCGAAGCAAGATTGCGAACACAAATCTCCGCCGCTCTCAAGAAGAAAGATATTGACCGGGCGTTGGAAACGTTTGAAAAAATTGGGAAAAAGATGAAATTAATCTAATCAACAATATTTTGTTGATTTTATAATAATCAACAAAATATTGTTGATTTTGCAATATCAACTGTTTTTTATATAATGGTACCGCGATGACTAAACACTACCACATACTTCTCTTTGATATTATTCGCTCGAGGCGTTTAACAAACAGAGATAACGCTACAAAGAAAATGAAACAAGCGATCAACAGAATCAATACGCATTACAAGAAAAACATTTACGCTCCATTAGAAATTACCCGTGGAGACGAGGTGGCGACAGTGCTGAACAATATTGAAAACGCGTACGATATCATAAGAGAATTCATGTACGAGATACAACCATTTCGTTGTCGTTGCACCATCGCTTATGGTACGCTTACGGCGGGAATTACATCGAAACGCAGTACAGTCATGGATGGTCCGGGATTTTATCTTGCGGATGAAACTCTTAAAAAATTAAAGAAAACATACAAACAGTTTCAAATAAACATCCCACAACACGAAGTAACGGCGTCGGTCATTTCAGGATTAGCAAATCTCCTTTTTTCCCGAATCGAAGGACTAACCATTTTTCAACTGCGGGTTGTTGCATTATCAAGGCAAGGATTATCACAAAGTGAAATTGCTAAGAACCTTCGTCGGACGCCACAACAGGTTTCGACTGCTCTCCGGGCGATTCCGTATGATGTTTTTTTTGAAGGAGAACATGCTATTCGAATACTTTTCAAACAACTTCAAGCAACATTAAGCAAGAAAAAAACATAATGATACGTTCCTATCTTTTTGTTTTTGTTCTTGGCTTTGCCTCGTTCCTTCTTATCAGTTTGCTGTTGAAAAGTATCCTTCTGTACATTGATTCAAAACTCACCATCAAACGAAAAGTTGAATGGAAAGAAGCCGGAACGTGGATTGGTTTATGTGAGTTTGTATTGATTTTCCTTTTTGTGTTTCTTGAAGAATACACAGCAATAGCAATCATCTTCGCCGCGAAAGAATTAGTCCGTTCGGAAGATATTAAACGAAATCCAACGTATTATCTTTTAGGAACGTTGTTAAACGTTACCCTATCCGTTTTAACAGCTTTGCTGTTTAAACATTTTATTATTCCTCAACTTATCCATTGATTATCAACCTATGAAACAACAACTATCAGAAACTTCTGTTCTTAACTCACTCCGTCTCGTGAAAGACCCTGACCTTCATCGGGACATCGTCGCATTGAATTTTATTAAAGATATAAAGATTGAGAAGAACAACGTCTTCTTCAAAATCGAATTAACAACTCCCTCCTGTCCGGTGAAAGATGAATTGAAAGCCCAAGCCGAGCAGGCAATACGAGACAATATCGAAAACATCGGCTCAATTTCCATTGAGATGACATCAAGCGTACGGGTTAGCCCAATGCAACTGCGAGCAGAACTTTTATCCGGTGTTAAAAATACTATTGCTGTTGCAAGCGGAAAAGGGGGCGTCGGAAAATCTACGGTTGCAGTTAATCTTGCTGTCTCGCTTGCGCTTGATGGCGCGAAGGTCGGATTACTTGATGCCGATATTTACGGACCAAGCATTCCGCTCATGATGGGAATTGATGAGCGTCCGAAAATGAAAGGACAAAAGTTAATGCCGCTTGAAGCGCATGGCGTTCAAGTCATGTCCATCGGTTTTCTCGTTGACCCGATGCAAGCAGTGATTTGGCGTGGACCGATGGTAAGCGGCGCGGTCAAACAATTCATGTCGGATGTAGATTGGGGTGAACTCGATTACCTAATCTTTGATTTACCTCCCGGCACCGGTGATATTCACCTGACGCTTGTCCAATCAATTCCACTATCCGGTGCAGTTGTAGTAACAACGCCGCAAGATATTTCTCTTGCCGACGCGCGAAAAGCATTTGCAATGTTTCAGAAAGTGAACGTTCCGGTTCTCGGTATCATCGAAAACATGAGTTACTACATTTGCGGACACTGCGGACACCGTGAAGAAATTTTTTCAACCGGCGGTGGCAAAAAAGCGGCTGATGATCTCAATGTTCCGTTCATCGGCGATATTCCGATTTACACGCCAATCAGAATCGGCGGGGATATTGGAAAACCGATTGTCGTCCTCGAGCCGGAAGCTGAACAATCAAAAACAATTCGGCAACTGACACGTAACATGGCGGCACAGTTGAGCATTCAATCTCTCTCAACGCCAACACCGAAAATTGAAATTTCACTTTGAAAAATTCTAAATCCGAAACTCTAAATCCTAAACAATTTCAAAATCCGAATCTCAAAATAATTTTGTTTATTTTTAGTATTTAGGATTTCGAAATTAGAATTTCGGATTTGCCTTCTATATGGAAATCACTTCACCTCTTCAACAGCGAATCGAACAAGCATTAGAACATTGCCGCCCGTATCTCCAAGCAGATGGCGGCGATATTCAACTTGTTAACATTAAGGAAAACGGAGTCGTGGAAGTACGCTACGAAGGAACGTGCGTGATTTGTCCTCTCTCCCCTCTCACGCTCCGTGCGGGGATTGAACGAACGATTATGCACTGGGTGCCGGAGGTGAAGAGGGTTGAAGCGGTCAGTAAATAACTAAGTACTTCAAATTGAACTCAGCTTCTCCACAAATACGACATCTTCAAAAACAATCCTCGTCGCATCTCCAAAAGATTTTCACTTTCCACATACTCAGCGTCGTTCCATCTTAACTTATTGAAGATGGAACCGTAACCAACATACACGACCGTTCCGGGAATGTACGTAAACGAAGCAAGCACATCGGTGCCGAGTTGTTGTCGGAAATTGTTATACTCACCAAGCGCACGGAAGAAAAGATATTGATTCACCTGATATGTCAATTTCAAGCGCGTGATTGTATAATGATAAAGCATTTCATCAGAATCATCGCTTGTAAAATCTGAGTAGGTAAACGAACCATCAACCTGCAAGTTTTCTGTCGGCTGATAATTCACCGTTGCCGTTACGACATCGCTCTTCCCTTGCAGTGAAGCCGGATAATAAATTGATTGCAAACGACGATAAAGAAGATTGGTAAGAAGTTTTTTTGTGATGTTGGAACGGAGTTGAGTGTGAACTCCGCTCGCCTTGAATCGTTCGTTATTAAATATTTCTGTTTGATATGCAAACCGAGTGCGGAATGTCCAATTGCCGGCGAAGAAGACAGTTGCGGCGAGGTCGTTTCCTGTTTCCCATAAACCGCTGAGCCGGTCTTTCGTGTGCCCGGTTGCAATTTCAAAATCAACCCGTTGCACCAAATCGCTTGCGGGATACATTTTCGGTCTGACAAATCCGATGAAGTTTACAACACCCGTGCGTGTAAGATACCCCATGTCTGCACGGAAATTTTCGGATACTTCGCGCATGTTCAGACTGAAATCGAGGTTGCGTGTGTTGTAGGAATACCGGGCGCCGAATGTATGTCCTCTTAATGCCTTGGCAGTTCCATAGTCTTTCGCCCATGTGAGAAATCCCGTACTCTCTAATACGCTCGCATCCGAAACACGAACCTGTTCATCATATCCGAGAACACGATTATTACTCGCTTCAAATTCGCGGGCGGCATAGAGAAATCCAAGATAACTATCATCGCTGAGCGCAGAT
>JACPVN010000411.1 GCA_016191715.1 Ignavibacteriota bacterium
ACGATTGCACTTTCAACTACTTCAGGAACTCTTGGTTCCGTAACTGATAATAACAACGGAACGTACACAGCGACGCTAACTTCATCAACTTTAGCAGGAACGGCAACGATTACCGGAACATTGAACGGAAGTTCAATCACGGATGATGCGACGGTGACATTTACAGTAGGCGCACTGAACAATTTCCTTGTCGAATCAGCGAGTGGTGGAAGCATAGCAAGTCAAACAGCCGGTACACCATTTAATATTAAAGTAACGGCGCGGGATGCAGGCAATAACACGTTAACTTCGTTCACAGGAACTGTGGACATTAGTTCAACAGGAACTCTTTCTTCAGGCGCTGGAACAACAGCAACCTTTATTGCCGGAGTGTTATCTTCTCACAGTGTTACGTTTGTTAATAGCGGTGCGTTCGTTATCACAGCGACAAAAACAAGTAGCACCGAAAGTGGAACGAGCAATTCCTTCAATGTCAACGCATCTACTCTTGATCATTTTTCCGTTCAATCTGTTTCGGGAGGATCAATTTCAAGTCAAACAGCTGGGACTGCTTTTAATATTAAAATAACTGCAAAAGACGTTTTCAATAATACGGTTACATCATTCACAAGCACAGTTGATGTTTCATCAACTGGGACTATAAGCGCAGGTAGCGGAACGACTGCGGCTTTTTCTTCCGGTGTTCTCAATTCACACTCAGTAACGATTTCAAACACTGGTTCGTTTACTATCACAGCAACCAAAACAGGTAGTACGGAGTTTGGTACAAGTAATTCATTTACAGTCAACGGAGGAAGCGTTAGTAGTTTTGTCGTTGAAACGGTTGGAGGTGGTAATATCGGAACACAATCAGCAGGAGTTCCATTCAGCATTCAGGTAACTGCGTATGATGCGCTGAATAATGTTGCAACGGGATTTACCGGAACAGTAAGCATTTCATCAACAGGAACAATATCTTCGGGAAGCGGAACGACTGCCGTATTTACTTCCGGCGTTCTCGCTTCGCATACCATCACAATTTCAAGCGCCGGTACTTATACAATTACAGCGACTAAGACAGGTGGAGCGCAAACGGGTACAAGTAACTCCTTCCTCGTTAATGGCGGAACTCTCAATACATTTCTTATTGAAAAACAAAGCGGTGGAAATATTGGGAATCAGCGAACGAATGTTTCATTTGCCATTAAGTTGACAGCGAAAGATGCTTTCGGAAATACAGTTACAGGTTTTATAGGAACAGTTGACATGAGTTCATCAGGAACACTTTCTCTTGGAAGTGGGACTTCGAGTTCTTTTGTTTCCGGCGTTTTAACTTCCCACACAGTTTCGATTTCTAATACCGGGACATTCACAATTACTGCAACGGCAACAGGAAGTACAGAAAGCGGGACAAGCAACTCGTTTGCTGTGCTGGGTGGTTCAGTGAGCGGGAACGCTTACAATGATGCAAACTCCAATGGAACAAAAGATACCGGAGAGAATGGACTATCCGGCTGGACGATTAATGTAACCGGAATGAATCCGATAAATAATCAAACAGTAACAAGTACGGCAGGAGGGAATTACACAGTTTCCGATTTAGCGCCCGATACTTACACCATCGCACTTCAAATGCAATCGAACTGGTCAGCGACAATTCCGGTCTCTGCAAGTTATATTGTTGTTGTTACATATGGAAATGACACGACCGGATTTAATTTTGGGGCAACAACAGTTGGATCCGGAACGACGATGCGAACGTTCACTCCGCAAGAACTCGCAGTGAAAAAAGCAGTGAAGAAAAAAACAGTGAACACTCGTTTTACATTTGTTTTTGTCAACAGAACGAGACAAATTGTTGATGGTTTAAATGTCGAATTAAATGGTAGTGTAAGTTCAATCGTAGTTCATACTCCGTTTACGGATGCATACGACCTTGACCAACGAAGTCAGGATTGGGAATTTCGTGGCGCCACAATTGCGCCCGGAGAAAGCGTTATCGTTACCGGATATACATCATCAAAAGCAATAGATGCCGGAAAGTATTGGTGGGTGAGTGATAACCAAATTATCGAATGGACGAAGGGCTTTTTACGTCCGGTGGAGAAAATACAATTGCTACCGATGCCCAATATGGCAAACGTCCGGGACGAAGTGTTTGCTCGAATGGGTGGGATTGTTGTTGGCATCCCTCGGAAAGATAGTGCAAGAGTTTATGGCTGGGTGAATGTTAAAAAGAGCGCAGATTTCTATCGTTCGATGTTTGATCATATTTACCACTACGGACCTGCACGCGGCTTTACTGTCTTTGGGAAAGGTCCGAAAGTGATGGGACAACTGCGAACAATGCCTCCTTCACGTTACAATAATAAGTTGTTTGCAAACGTTGCGGCGATGAAGTTCAGCATCGAAGCGAGCGCGTTGCAAATTACTACTGCTGGACTGGGTGAGTTGATTTATGATGAAGGAACAAATCCGTTAAGCGGACTTCAACTAAAAGAAATTGTTCAGAAGATTGATACGGCAATGACCTACTGGCGTTATCGCCCCTCGTCCGAGTACATCAATTATGATACGACATTGAGAAAAATATTAAATGTCTTCAGCGGTTCGCTCGATACAACTTGTTGGGGTGATAGTTTAGTCTTAGAAGGAACCCGCTCAATTTCTGATGTTTCCTTCTTGCGTGTCAACCCAAATATTTCTCCGGTGATTAGATCGGCTGAAAAATTTCCTTTGGCTGAAGACGAAACGCCGACATCATTTGGATTGAATCAGAACTATCCGAATCCGTTTAACCCGACGACTAATTTCGGATTTCGGATTGCTAATTTCGGATTGGTGACTTTGAAGATTTATGATGTGTTGGGAAGGGAAGTTGCTTCTCTGATTGATAGACAAGAACTGGAAGAAGGAAAGTATGAATATCAGTTCGATGGTGTTAATTTGCCCTCAGGAGTTTATTACTATCGTATTATTGTTGAATCAACAGATGATGACAATGTAAGCCAGACGTTCACTGAGGCGAAACGGATGATGTTACTCAAATAGTATCGAGTATTTCAATACGAAATGTTTGAGAATAAATCCCGTCTTGAAAATTCTAGACGGGATTTCTTTTTACCATAGATGATTATTGTTCTGAATGTACTTCAAGGTGAGATTACATCGTAAACATTCGGTGTATTGGGATTCAACTTACCGCCGCCAATCCATTCACCCGCTTCCGAACTGACTGAGCGGAACTCCCCGATTCCTGCGCCGCCATGGTCATCCTGACATCCAACGAGAACCGTGTATCGCCACTGTTCGTTTGCTTTGCCAATGTGTTTCACCGGAAGAGAAAATTCTATCGTTTTTGTCAAAACATTTCCTAATGGATTCTTTTCATCGCCTGAAACAGGAATATGTTCAGCAATAATTTTCCCTTTTGCATCAACTAATCGTACGCCGCCGCCGACAAAGACAATCTGCTCGAACGCATCGTTTATTTTCAATACGAAATTTGAATTCATCCCAACAATCGTTTGACCGGAGTGAGGTTTGTTGTCTTTATCAATTGCTACTGCAATGTACGTCAATTGAAATCCATACTCAGGATGCCAACCGGGATTTGAGAGGTTGTCAAATTGCAATTTGAAGAAAACATTTTTCTCGTCTGCACTGACAGTGAAATGAGTAATATCCAAACTCTTTGGTTGCAAGTATGGAGTCTGGGGATATATGAATCCACCTGAACCTGTATCATCGTTTTCCGGGTCGCTTGCATCAAACAATATTTTTGCTTGATTTGATTCTCGCTTGATGTCTGAATTACTCAACATCGTGTGCGTAGGACCTTTGAGCGATGCAAGGTTAGATTTCAATGACGGCGTCGCTAATTTGATGTCTGTAAATCGAACCATC
>JACPVN010000412.1 GCA_016191715.1 Ignavibacteriota bacterium
GCCTCGGTATCTCCTGTCAAGAGAATAATTTTTTCGATTCCATCGTGATGAAGTTGTTTGATGATGACCTGCGCGTCGGCCCGCATTTCGTCGGCAATCGCAATTACACCAAGCGGTTCCAGTTCTGTGGCGAGAATAATGGTTGATTTTCCATCACGTTCCAACTGCTCAAGGATATTCTCTGTCTGCGGAGTACAAATGTTCATCTCTTCGATAAGTGAATGATTTCCCACCACATACAGTTGTCCGTCAACAGTTGCCCGAACGCCTTTTCCCGGAAGCGATTCGAATGAATGAACGAGCAACTCTATGTCCGATATATTGTGTTCGTTTGCTTTTTTCATCACTGCATTGGCAACATGATGTTCGGATTTTGATTCAACCGATGCAGTAATCTTCAGGAGTTCTTCCTTTGATAATGTATTGAGAGAAATAATATCAGTAACAATCGGAGTTCCTTTTGTGAGCGTGCCGGTTTTATCGAACGCAATTGCTTCGATGTTGCCGAGCGCTTCAAGAAATTTTCCGCCTTTGATGAGGACGCCGTGACGAAGCGCGTTCGTCAATCCGCTCATGATTGTGACCGGAGTTGAAAGAACGAGTGCACAAGGGCAGGCAATCACAAGCAACACTAACGCACGATAGAACCACTCACTGAAGAGTTGTCCGAACAGAAGCGGCGGAACGAGTGCGACGCAACAGGCAAGCATAAATACAGCCGGAGAATAATACCGGGCAAACTTTTCCACCGTGTTTTGCAACGGTGCGCGGGATGATTGTGCATCTTCCACCAAGCGGATGATGCGGGCAAGCATTGAATCGGAGTACGGCTTCATCACTTCGAGTTCGAGCGTGCCGCGTTCGTTGAGACTTCCGGCAAACACTTCGTCTCCGATATTTTTTACTGCCGGTTTTGATTCACCGGTTATTTGTGCCTGATTGACTGATGATGCGCCGGAGACAACGATTCCGTCCAACGGAATTCTTTCTCCCGGACGAATAATAATTCGTTCATGCGGTCGGATAGTTTGTACGTCAACTGAAATTTCTTTTTCGTTTCGCAGTACATTGGCTGTTGCCGGAGTTAACGACATCAGAGAACGGAGTGCGCCACGGGAACGTTTCAAACTCAGTTGTTCGAGCAGTTCGGCAAGCGCAAAAAGAAACATCACCACCGCGGCTTCTTCCCATTTGCCGAGAATGATTGCGCCGATGGTTGCAACCGTCATGAGAAAATTCATGTCGAGTGAAAACTTTTTCGCCGCTTTCACTCCTTTGAAAAGAATATTCCACCCGCTAAGGAAAATAGACGGAATAAATAACGTCACTGCAACGAGTTCTGAATCAAACAAAAATGAAATAAAAAAACCGGCAAGTAACAACACGGATGAAGTCACCGTCAATACCATCGCGCCGTGGTGTTTCCAAAACGATTTTTCTTTTATGATATCGTTGAACAGTTCTGCTTTCAATCCGGCATCGTCGAATGCGGCAAGAATGTTTTCTGTCAGACAGGTATGATGAACGCTCACCGTCTTTTCGGCAAGATTGATTCCCCGGATTTCCGCTCCGGCGACAGTCTTCAACTTTTTTCTGATGAGCAGTTCTTCCGTCGAACAGCAAAGGTCGTTGACAACGAATGTTGTTGTATGAGATTTCATATCAATCTTCCGAAACGTGTCTGATGGCAAATCGAAGGAGGTCTTCGATATGTTCGTCGTCGAGAGTGTAGTACGTCATCTTTCCCTTTCGTGTGAAACGGACAAGCCGGAAATTCTTCAGCAATCGAAGTTGGTGTGAGATTGCCGAATCAGTCATCGAAAGCAATGCGGCAATATCGCACACGCATAACTCCTCTTTGGAAAGAGCAAGCACAATTTTCAGCCGTGTCGGGTCGCCGAGAATCTTGAACAATTCTGATAACTCGAACATCGTTTCCTCATCATGGAGCGATTTCCGGGCAGAATTGACTCTGTCCTTATGGACATACGTTACTTCACAGAGTTCGGTTGATTTTTTCATAGCAATCTCATGGGAACAGTTGAACAGTTATTCAAACGTTGGAATATACTCTTCTCCATCTTCTTTGCAAAATAGTATCAGCAAGAACTCCGACTACTGTACCCGGTAGCAGTAAAAACTGTGAAGAATTCATCCACCAAGAAGATGGAAGAAGTCGGAGTTCTGTTGAACTTCCGCCGTTGTTTTTCAAGGTTGTTTTTTATACATTGACTGCCACTAAATTTGAATCCATAATGAAACCGTTCAATACTCATGGCATACTTATCTTCGACAATGGAGCGTCATGCCTGCTCGGTTTCCCGACGGATTTCTCTTCCTCCAATTCTCAACCACGAAATTCTCATCACCTTAACTACTTCCTATGAAACTGACAGAAAAATCCATCCGCACATTACCGAAAGTTTTACTTCACGACCATCTCGACGGCGACTTACGCCCGCAAACGGTTATCGAACTGGCGAAAGACATCAAATACAAAAAACTCCCGACCTTTGACGCCGGTGAACTTGCCGAGTGGTTTCATCAGGGAGCGCAACGCGGGAGTTTGCCTCTCTATTTGGAGGGCTTCGATCATACGTGCGGAGTAATGCAGACCGAAGACGCGCTCGAACGGGTTGCATACGAAACTATGGAAGACATGAAAAAAGATGGAGTGGTGTATGTGGAAACGCGGTTCGCTCCGGTCTTTCATACAAAGAAAAAACTCCACTGGGATGAAGTTGTCTCTGCTGTGTTGCGCGGACTAGAACGGGGGAAGAAAGATTTCGGAGTCGAGTTTGGTTTGATTATTTGTGCGATGCGGAACATGCAACTTTCACTGGAGATGGCGGAACTTGCAGTAGATTTCCGTGAGCGCGGCGTCGTCGGATTCGACCTTGCGGGAGAAGAGGGCGGCTATCCTCCGAAGAAACACGTTGATGCGTTTCATCTGATTCAACGGGAAAATTTTAACATCACGATTCATGCAGGAGAAGGATTTGGGAAAGAATCCATCTGGCAGGCAATACAATGGTGCGGAGCGCATCGCATCGGTCATGCGACTCGGCTCATTGACGACATCAAACTTGCCGACGACGACCCGACGGAAATTGTGAACATGGGTTACCTTGCTCAGTATGTGTTGGACAAACGTATCCCGCTCGAAATGTGCCTGACAAGCAATGTAGATACGGGCGCCGTGCGCAGTATCGAAGAGCATCCCTTCGGAATTTACTACCGCTACAAGTTCCGTGTTACCTTGAACACGGATGACCGGCTGATGAGTAACACGACACTCTCGAAAGAATTCAAACTGGCACAGGATGTATTCGGGTTGAAGTTGGATGAGATAGAAAAACTGACCATCAACGCGATGAAGAGCGCGTTCCTGCCATACAAGAAACGCATCAGCATTATTTATGATGTGATTAAACCGGGCTACAAAGCGGCGCGGGAGAAGATGAAAGCAAAGAAAAAGTAGTCACCATCCCTGGTCAACGTCGTAAATAGTTTTCCCGTCGGCAGGACCGGGGTAAAACGTCAAAAAGAGATTGGAGTGTTCTTCCAACTCGACATGAGGTCCCATTTTCACCGTATCGTTTGTCGGATTGAAATAGTCTGAGTAGTACACGATACGTTCATTCCGGTAGAGAAAATATCCGGGGTCAGGAAATATTTTTATGGGCGGTTCATCCCACGCAGTGTTTCTGTAAATTTCCTCGTCCGTCTGAAACCGTTTCGCCCAGAAATTTCTTCCGCGGCTATGGAAATGTCCGGTGAGCGTGAGGATATGAATGTCCCATGGAATTTCTTTTACGAATTTTCTGACTTCGAGCGAATCGTGCGGCGGAATGATGATGCGTGTGTTCGATGCAAAGAGTAACCCTGCCCGCGAGATTACGGTTGATTCGGGTATTGTCCAAAAGTTTATCAACACTTTCCCGCGGGAGTTTGGCGTTGATTGTGTTGATGCATTGACATAGTGTGATTGAATGCAAATCTGTTGGTGTGCTTTTAATTTGATGGCGACGCCTTCGGGCATCTGCCACGTAAGTGACTCCCGTTGTGAAGCACAGAACATATCCCAAATATTATAATTGAGCGAGATAAATGAGTCATCGAATGTTCCGTGCGTTTTGGTGATGCTATCGCTTTTGAAAACGTTGCAATGGTGGCTTCCTTCGTTGAACCGGAATTCAATTTTGTTGATAAAAATGTCCTGGTCGCTTGGAAGTGTAACATAATAATCACGCTGGATTTCCTGTCCCTGTGTAACCAAGAAAGGGGGAATTCCGACTTGCACTCCCTTCCCGACCGGAGGCGGTTCGAGCGTGATATCTTCGTGAAGGACAGGTTCGGTCGTTGAGTCTTTATTACACGAGGAGAACAAAATAGAAATGAGAAGAAGAAAGCAGGGTGAAACTTTCGAGAGAAGATAATTAATCATTGTTGGCTCCGTTGGAAATCCATTGTCTGATAACATTAATTTTTTCCTGAGGTAACGCGCCGCCGACTTGCGGCATCAAACTTCCTTGTTGTGAAGGAGTCGGATTTGTGAGTTTGATAATTAAAAAACTTGAGTCGGGTTTGCCGGGAAGAACGCGCATGAACGGAGGTGAATGTGCACCGTCGTTGTTGCTGAGAACGTTCAATAACTGACTGTAAGAATTTCCGTTCTGCAGATTTAAGCCACCTGCATTTCCACCATGACAGGAAGACATTCCGCAACTCTTATCAAATATTTCTGTTTGAATGTTCGATAGTTTCGGAAGAATTGGTACCTGTGGAGTCGTTGTTTCTTCGGAATCTTTACACGAAAGTACAACGATACCGAAGAGAAGGTAAAGGACTAACAGTTTCATAAGCAATATTGGTGAAAAATATATTAAAATAGTCTGTCAGATTCAAAAAGATGAGCAGTTTTTGCCATAAAAAAAAATTGTCATTGGAGCATAGCAGTAGTTGACAAAATGCTCCTCATTCACTATATTCGATGTGCCGAAACGGCACAAAACATTTTTCATTAATCATTTAGGATTTTACAACATGGCGGACATATCACTTGATGCACTCGGAATGGTAGAAACCAAGGGATTGGTTGGCTCTATCGAAGCGGCAGATGCAATGGTCAAAGCGGCAAAAGTTACACTCATCGGAAAAGAAGTTATCGGCGGCGGCTATGTCACCGTCATGGTGCGCGGTGATGTCGGCGCGGTGAAAGCGGCGACCGATGCGGGCGCGGCAGCGGCACAACGCGTAGGTGAATTAGTTTCGGTGCATGTCATTCCTCGTCCGCACGCAGATGTGGAAATGATACTTCCGAAACGCGGTTAAGAAATCCCTCGCAACTTCAATTTCATTTTATATCCGAACGTATGTTGGATTATGCTCTCGGGCTGATTGAAACGCGCGGACTTGTCGGCGCAATCGAAGCGGCAGACGCGATGGTCAAGGCGGCACACATTGAATTGATTGGCAAGGAACGCGTGGACGCGGGATTCATCACTATCAAAATCAAAGGCGATGTTGCTTCCGTGAAAGCGGCGGTTGATGCCGGCGCGGCGGCAGCGCAACGCGTTGGCGAATTGATTTCCACGCACGTCATCCCGCGACCTGATGCCGATGTGGAAGTACTGATTTATCCTCCGCGCTGGCAAACGAAAGAAAAATCGCTTCCGCACTTTCCAAAAGCAGAACCGGAAAAGAAGAAAGAACGACTTCCGGTCTCCTTGCCGACTGCGCCAAAGAAAAAACGCGGACGACCGGCGAAACCGAAGAACAAAGTTGAGTCAATAATTGAAGAACAACAACAGATTGAAATACCGGTTATCGCCGCGCGTTCTGAAGAAGCAATTCCTGATAGTGAACAACCGACGGTGTCAATTCCGGATGTTGAGCAACAGGTTTCTCAGCTGGTTCAAACCGATTCAATTCCGGCTCCTGATGAACAATCATACAGGGCAGAACTCGATAAACTTTCCGTCCATGAGTTGAGGCATTATGCGCGGGGAGTTCCCGGACTTTCGATTTACGGACGTCAAATCTCCCGCGCCAACAGGTCAGAGTTAGAAGCGGAGTTGTTGAAAACAAAGTTTCCGAAGTAAATTCTTATGAAGAAATACTCCTCCGTCAATCGGTGTATCAGGTTGACGGAGTTTTTTATGCTCGATGCACTATTCTCGATGCTTAAGACTTGAAACATTATTCTTGAATCTTCAATTGTACATCATAAATCGAGCATCAAGAGTTAAGCATCAAATTTCTGTCAGCATCACGTATCAAGAACGACCATGCGCCTCGCTATCAATATTGACCACGTAGCCACTCTCCGCAATGCACGCGGTGGTAAATTTCCTGAACCGATTCAGGCGGCACTTATCTGTGAACGCGCAGGCGCAGTTGGAATCGTCTGTCATCTCCGTGAAGACCGGAGGCATATCCGCGATGAAGATGTGTTTCGACTCCGGCAAGAAATCACCACCAAACTTGATTTGGAAATGGCGGTAACTCCGGAAATCATTTCGATTGCAAAACGGGTGAAACCGGAACTCGCAACGCTCGTTCCTGAGAAACGGAAAGAACTGACAACGGAGGGGGGACTCGATGTGATTCGAAATTCCCAGCAACTGAAAAAAGCGATTGCACAACTTCATGATTCCGGTATTGCGGTGAGTTTGTTTGTTGATCCTGTTCGTGAACAGATTGAAGAATCGAAAATCATCGGCGCGGACATGATTGAAATACATACCGGCGAATATGCTGACGCACGAACTTCATCTGCCCGGAAAAAATATCTTCAGGAAATCCAAATAATTGCAACGTTTGCCCGAAAACTTGACTTGGCAGTGAATGCCGGACACGGACTTGATTACACGAACATCAAACCGATTGCAACTATCGGAGAAATTGAAGAAGTAAGCATTGGCCATGCGATTATTGCACGCGCGGTGTTTGTTGGATTGGAACGCGCGGTGAGTGAGATGGTGGATTTGATTAAAAAAAGAAAAACATAATTTGAGTTTTCCATCCTCGTGTGTTTTGTTCCGGTCAAATTACCTGCAAATGCTTACAGATTTTTTCCCTTTGTAGAGTGAGGTTCTTTCATCCCGGATGTTGAACATCGAAAGGGAACGGATCCCAAATCAACTTCCAGTTTTCAAATCGTATTCCCGCGATATATTTCAGTATCAAATCATTCACCCACGAATGTTGATAGTCATCCACTCCGCGATATACACTTGGCTCACCGGTAAAAGGATCGTAATGTTCAAAACAATTCGGTCGCTTCGGGTCTCCGTCAAAAAACATCATTCGAATAAACTTAGAAATGAACTCTACTGTTTTTACTTTTAGGTCTTGGTCGTTAAATCGAATTGCGGTTTGAGCAAGTGCTTCTGCGATATGACTGTTCGTCATGGGCCACACTCTTCCGTTCCACGGACAATTCATTCGCTTGCCTTTCCACTCTGCTTCTGCATTGAAATACTTATCATCTACGCTTGATGAAGGAACAGGAAACTTCGTCCAAAACTCTTTTTCATTCAATAGGTGCAACTTGAAACCTGCTACATGTGACTCATCAACAATATCTGTCATGTACGGATAAAAGCACGTCGCCGCTTTCACCATCGTTCGCTTTCCCGTTTTCGGATTGACATCAAAGAACATCTGTATCTTTTTATCCCACATTTTTTTAAGAACTGCGTTCTTAATCTTCATTGCTCCATCACTCCAACACTCCGCTTCACCGTTTCTCCCCATCACAGATACTGCTATCCACGCAAGTGTCTTCTTCAGTTCATAAATATAGAGTGTAACATCCACTCCCTTCAACCGAAACACTTCGCCCCAATTATCTTTGTCTGCATTCTTATCAACAGCAAGATAACGGTGCATATACTCTTGTCCTGTTTCATAATGATTATCAATATCGTAGAGTCCGCTATTTTCAGCATCACGTTCACGGTCAAAATACTCGACATACTTTTTCAATCCATCATACACACGTTTGAGAAATTTATTGTCGGGATGAATAGCATGAAGTTCTCTCAACGCCATTCCCCAATTGGCGTGGTAAAACATTTCTTGTCTATAGTAGTAGGGATCAATGTACCCGCGAAATCCTCCA
>JACPVN010000115.1 GCA_016191715.1 Ignavibacteriota bacterium
CCGTATTCATTTCAATTATTGAGTAATGTTGATACGGGCGGATTTGTCTTCGGCAATTTCTTTATCCTTGATACTGGAAAATTCAGAACGTTTACAATCAATGATTACAATAAGGTTTCAGGGACACGACAAAAGAGTGGATTCACAAAGAAGCCGACCGCAGGAAACGTTCGTGATTCAGTCCATGTCAAAAGAGGATTCGATTCACCGGATGGTTACATGCTTGTCGGTGTGCCGAGAACAGATAGTTCGTTGGTGTATGGATGGTATCATTATAAATTCGATGCGACACATCCCTATAAACCGAATGCGGCGAAATCGTGGCTTTATAATCCGGCCGCGGTAAGATTGGTAACAAAACCGAAACTTCCCGGAAAACCGAAATTGCCGAGGAAGCCGACTGATTACATTACAGCGTTCGGTGAAAATCGTGCGGAATCGAAAATCGGGAACGTTTTGAACTATGGTCAGGCACATTTCATTTCGTTCAAGACGAATATTGCCGCGAGCGCTTTGGGAATCACTCCGCCCGGATACGGAGAACTGATTTACGGTTGTGCAAAGAATACTGATTTCAGTGACAGTGTTCTCGTCGGAAAAACCTTACGTGAGATTTCTCATTTCTATGATTCAGTCCTCACGTTAGGCAGGGTGATTCGGAATACAAACGATACGGTGTATCGTTATCCGAAAATCTACATGCGCGTGTTAGATAGTATTGTTGTTCGATTGAATAACGAATTCACTTCAACAAAAGTAGATACGTTTACAACAAAACCGTTGGCAGTGAGGGGAACGAAATCATTGTACAAAGCATCGTACCTTCATAGCGTACCGTCAGTATCATTCGCATTACAAAGAGAAGAACGGCAAATGAGTGAAAATGATTTGCAACCCCGTTCATATCGGTTGGAACAGAACTATCCGAATCCGTTCAACCCGACAACTGTTATTCGTTATCATTTATCGGTGAATAGTTAGGTGACGATGAAAGTATTTGACATACTTGGAAGGGAAGTGGTAACGATAATCAACAACGAAATTATGGAAGAAGGTGAACATGAGATTGAATTAGATGCCTCGAATTACGGTTCAGGGGTTTACTTCTATCGCCTCGAGGCGAATGGAACAGATGAAGATGGAATAAAAGGTAATTTCATGAGAGTCAGGAAAATGGTGCTTTTGCGTTAAATGAGTCAAAACACTCATTATTTATAGGAAAAGCATAGAGTGAAAATATTTTTCAGTTTTCTATTGAAAATGTAAAATATTGTTTTTATCTTAGTAACGACAACAATGTTTAAGAGAATTTGAAATCATAGTTTTCAAATCTTCTCATACTATTTCATCACGATTTGAAGTGGATTATTTTTACATTATTTTAACGATGTAATAGTAACAATAAGCATTGTGGATAGGGGAACGTATCAAAAATATGTCGTTGGTTAGTTAAGTGACATCCTGTCAATCGGAACATTTGACTTACCCCAATAAATCATTAAATCATCGTTCATTATTTATCAGGAGTTATTATGAGTCTTTTAACTTTTTTACAAAAGTTAGTTGGTACTAATTTCATTAGGGCAATGGCTGTAGTACTCATTGCCTTCACCATGCTTGCTCTGTTCCCTCAGCAGGCAGAAGCGTCACATTTCCGTTATGGTCATTTAACATGGAGACCGCGTACGGATGTTTCTGCTTCGACAATTGAATTTACACTTACAGGTGCCTTTCGCCGTAATGGATATAACGGAACAGGAGGCGACGGCTTTCCGATTACGGGTGATATCATTACGGAAAACATCGGAGCGACAGGCCTAAATTTTGGTGATAACACTTCGACGGGGACACTTCGATTTGTTATTACTTCTTATGACGTATCAAATAATTGGTTGATTGGTCAAGCGTTACAACCCAATACCAATTCATCAACTATTCTTCACAATTACCCAAATTCCACCGGTTCATATACTGCAGAAGTTGCTTCTTGCTGTCGTATCGGTACGCTTGTCAACGCCGCAAATAATAATTATAGAATCTTTTCTCCTGTTTATTTTACAGGAAATAGTTCTCCGGTAAGCAGTCTCACTCCAATTATTAATATGATGCAAGGTGGTTTAAGAACATTCACTGTACCTGCATCTGACGGTGATATAAACACTGCGCTCCGTTTTCGTCTTGCGACAACAGTAGAATCCGGAATCCCGAATCAACCCACAGGTTTAGCCATTGATAATACAACAGGTGTTGTTA
>JACPVN010000455.1 GCA_016191715.1 Ignavibacteriota bacterium
GAGAAGTAACAGCAACGGTAGGGGGTGTTGTATCATTTGTTATTGATTGAGTATCAGTTCCGGTTCCCTCAGCCGTTACACTTGCATTGACTGTATGAGTAGTATTCGATAATGATGTAGTCCATGTAAGTGTCCACGTCACTCCACTTTGGACTGTTGCGGTTTGTGAAATTCCATTGATTGTAACGGTGACTACCGAACCGTTATTCGCATTGGTCGTTCCGGAAATAGTCGGAGTGTTATCGTTAGTTAATACATTTTCGCCGCCACTGATGGTTATTTGTGGAGTACCGCGAACAGGACCGACAGTGATAGCATTAGAAGTATCCTTCGTCAAAACGTTTTTCTGAACATCGGTTCCACTGCTGTATGCCCCCGGGTTTATGGTCAATGTTGAACCGTATTGTGAAATCGTTGGAGTAACTGAAACTCGAATCGTTGCAGAAACATTTACTCCCGGTTGAATCGTACCGGGATTCCACGAAACTACCTGTCCGTTCGCTACGATTGTTCCGGTTGCAGTGGATGTCGTGACGATTGAGACACCGGTTGGAATTGTGTCATTAACTAACGTACCGGATAAAGCGTTTGCTCCAGCGGCTACTAACGATAATGTCAAATCATACGTCGTTGTTTGTCCGGTCGTAGGAGGATTTACGCCTGAAACGAGAGTTGAACTTTTGGTAAGTGTCGGAACAGAAGGAGAGGAAAAGTAAACCGTTGCGAGTCCTGTGAATGTAACAGAACTACCGGTCATGTAATCTTTATTGATTACGGATAGATTTCCTGCAGTCGAAGTTCCATAAAATAGTTGGACCGGTGTCGAGGCGGTTATCGAAGGTACACGCTGTGTAATCTTTGAAAGAGGAACCTGAAAATCAACAAAGAAATGCCCGCTACCATCACTTATCGCCCGTGCGCCAGTACTTATTCCGGTAAACGGATATGTATAAATAATACTTGACTGTGAACCATCTCCGTTAGCGATATATACTTCATCAACTTGTGCTGATTTACCATTGACACCGATGACCGCTGTTTGTGTTCCCCCAACTCCCACGACAACTGAATAAGCAAAACTCTTGAATCCACCGTGACTTGCATCGCTCGGGTCATCATGAATTCTCAGTCTGAAGAAGACATTCTTCCCGTCATAAGCAAGATACACGGAGGGTAAGGAACCCACACCGCTTGTTGCGCCGCTTGAAATATCCGCATAACCGGGATTTTGGTCTCCATCAACATCGCGGATTTGAGAACCATCTGCTTTGTGATAAATCGAAAAACTACCGGGCCATGCCGCGGCTGTATCGCCGAGCGGGCTGTTTCCGGCTTTCGAGTTGTTCGGAAAGACGAGGAATGAAAATAGAATGAGAAGGGAAAAGAAATACCTTCTCTTCAATGAGAGATAATATGACTGCGACTTAAAATTCATAATGAAACCTTTTACAAAATCTGAAAAAGGATCAGACTGCGTTTTGTAATATACTTAAAAAACCTTGATGAAGTCAATGAACACCATCATCGTCCATAGACTTTTTACCATCGGTTTGTTTGACAACAATAGTGCCATCGGAAATTCATGCATGAGGAGTTGTTTTCAGTGTATTTTGAATAGGTTTTGGTTTCAATTTGAGATGTTAATTCAAAATGAGACAAAAAAATGTTCAGAAGGAGAACAGCCATCTTTCACGGGGATGGTTGGTAGCAGT
Organism: Ignavibacteriota bacterium; assembly: GCA_016191715.1. Lineage (GTDB taxonomy): Bacteria > Bacteroidota > Ignavibacteria > UBA10030 > SZUA-254 > FW602-bin19. The sequence goes on from JACPVN010000455.1 coordinate 1,713, forward strand.
TTCATTGGAAGGAATATCACAACAGGATGGCTGTTACGAAGTTCTCAGACCTTCTTCATCCCTGGTGATTTTTAGTCTATTTTTTTTCTACTTTTTCTTCCCGTAATACTTTTTTGGCAAAGTAAAATACCATGAATGCAACGATAAAAAAATCTATCAACGCTCCAAAAAAAGGACCTAACAGAAAATGAAATGGACCAATATCAAGGGTTGCAGTTCTCCATTCGCCGCCTGGAATAAAGAACGTTACAAATGGCATAAGAATACCATCAACTGTTGAGGTAATGAGTGAGTTTAACTTGCCACCGATGATTACGGCAATTGCAAGTCCGACCACGCCGTATTGTTTTAAGAAATCAATAAATTCTTTTATCATAAGGGGGTTCCTTTTGATTGATAATTAAAAGATTGTGTAACGTAATCCCAGCGCAATTGTTTCTTTGAATTGCGTACGTGACGTGACTTTCTTGTCATTCAGGAGTTGAAGATTAAGATTTGTTGTAAGGTACTTGCTCACCATTGCAGTAATAGAATTATCTGCACGTAAAACGGTTTCATCAAATGATTTCAACGGAGAGAAAAATTCTATCTTGGAAGTGAACAGAATGTTCTCTTCCATTTGCCATGAAATATCAGTGACGAATTCAACTCCTCCTTCGACCCGCGTTTTTTCAATTTCAGAAGTTGCCGGGTCATCCGAGTATTGAGTATAGTTCGATGTAATAATTTCTCTGAGAGCAGCACCAATTCGTGTCTTGATTTCAGCAATAGGTTGATAACCGACACCAAAACTTTGTGTCAAATATCCGGGATCGAAAAATGCTGAAACGAGTGAATCGTTTCCTGTATTATCGTAAATGTAACCGGGAGCGAACTGAGACTTTACTGTTGCCGCCGCATACGGATTCATCATCGTCCCAAGTTTATAGGTTAGAATTGATTCGAAATCAATTTTATCTTCCGTTTTGCGGAGACCTTGCGAACCGAGTCGTGTTTGACCGAACGCAAACTTGTAAGTGTTCGACCAAATAACCGATTCACTTTCACGGCTTGATTTGCCATCGAGCAGAAGCGTCCACGCTAAAGCATTTTCTCCACCTTGCGCCCAATCGGTAAATGCCACCTGTGTCAAATTCAAACCGGACACAAGACTATGTTTCCAAACCGGCGTTTGTGAACTATCAGTTTGTGCACGTCCAAACGTTGTGAATAATAGCAAGAGTATTATTGAATGGAGTTTCATGATAGGACCCAATGGAGTATTCAGAAAAGATGAACAAGAGTGCCTGTGCGAATAACACAGGCACTCGGAATGTAAGAATTATTTCGTGCGGAGGAATTCTATACGACGATTTTTCTGTCGTCCTTCTTCTGTTTTATTATCTGCAAGCGGATTTTTCGAACCGAATCCTTTTGTTGTAATTCGACCTGCGGCTATGCCTTTGTTCACTAAATATGTTTTTACAGATTCTGCCCGCTGCTCAGAGAGTTTCAGATTCTTTGTTTTCCCTCCGACGTTATCCGTATGTCCTTGAATCTCAACTTCGAGTTCGGGGTTTTCTGTAAATGTGTTGTACACTTTTTCAAGTATTGACTCTGATTCAGGAGATATTTCAGCGCTTGCTGTTTGGAAAATAATTCCCTCTAACACAAGGCTTTGCCCCATTTCTATTTTGATTGTTTCTTTCGGTATATCATCTTTCGGGTCTAACGGATTTGAACCTCGGCCAACTTCCATCCCGTCATTCACCGTTCCGTAATCCGAATCAGCAACAAGCGGATTGGTTTTATGTTTTGAAAGTTCGTCATTATCAGAAAGTCCGTCAGCGTCGCTGTCGGCTTTTTTCGGATTTGTTTTGTGTGTGTTGAGTTCATCACCATCATTCAAACCATCGCCATCGGTATCCGCTATTGTCGGCTCGGTGCCGTGTTTTGAAATTTCATCTGCCTCAGTCAATCCATCATCGTCTGTATCCGGCTTGTTCGGATTGGTCAAATATTTTTTAACTTCATCCGCGTCAGAGAACGTATCGCCGTCCGTGTCTGCTTTCTTCGGATCTGTCAGATATGTATTAACTTCATCCCCATCCTTCAAACCATCGCTATCTGTGTCAGGATTTTTTTTATCTGTTCCTAATTCTTTCTCCAGATTATTTGTCAAACCATCGCCATCGGGATCTGCCAAACCGCTTTCGATGGTTGTCATCAAACCAAATAAAAATCCAAGATACCCGTCTTTCTTTGAGTCAGTATCCGTAACATCAAGATTATCGGTTGAAGTCATGTTATATCCGATGTTTGCATCGAATGCGACATTATCTGTAAGATAATAAACCAATC
>JACPVN010000116.1 GCA_016191715.1 Ignavibacteriota bacterium
CTACGGTCCGCTCATCGGTTCAGCAAGCCGCGTCATCTTCGGATTTGTTTCCGACAAAACCGGCGGCGGAATTCTTACAACAATTACCGGAGTCGGTTTGATTCTCGGTTCGATTCTGATGATTACGCTCGGACTTGTCGCCCCGACCGGCGCTGAACAGTTCCCGATGTTTGTTACCATCATGCTCGGAATGTTTTTCTTTGCAGGCGTCGGTAATGCGGCTACGTTTCGTCAGTATCCGATTATTTTTTCTCACAGCCCACGTCAAGCAGCGGGTGTCATCGGATGGACATCGGCTATGGCAGCATACGGTCCCTTCATCTTTTCATCAGTCATCGGTGCAGTAATAGGAGCGACAGGTGTTGCAACAAATTTCTATTGGGGTTTGATCGTCTTCCTCGTGTTCGCAACTTGGATCAACTGGTGGTATTACAATCGCAAAGGATGCGAGAAGCCAAGTTGACAAAAACTGATTCAACATTCATAATTCGGTGTTCGATATTCATCATTGAATATCCAATGTCGAACAAGGAATGTCGAAGTCCGAAGTTGGTTTTGGATAGCACCTTGCAAGGTATAACAAGATAACGGCATTATGAACTGGCTCAACAGTCGTCTTATTACAATATTTCTTACCATTGCTCTGCTCATGAGTCTTGTGATTTTCCTTGGCTCATATGCGAACAATTATATGTTGCCGGGAAATCATCAGGGGTATGAACCCGTACAACCGATTTCATATTCGCATCGTCTTCATGCGGGAGAACTTGGCATTGCTTGCTTGCACTGTCACACCGCCGCCGAGCAGGGAAAACATGCAGGAATTCCATCAACAAATGTATGTATGAATTGCCACAAGTTTGTTAGCGCACCGTGGGTTGATGTAAAAGCCGAAAATGATTTAGCAGACAAAGAGAAACGTAAGCCGAAACTCGTCGTCTCTCCTGAGATTGGAAAGATCTACACTGCGATGGCATTAACCAATGAAGCAAAACCGGATTCAACAAAATCTTTGAATCCTATCGTATGGAAGAAAGTTCATAACCTTCCTGACTTTGTCTATTTCAATCACAGCGTTCACGTCAGTTCAGGAGTTGATTGTCAAAAATGTCACGGCGCAGTAGAGACGATGGAACGCGTCAGGCAAGTCTCCGATCTCTCGATGGGCTGGTGTGTGAATTGCCATCGTGATGCGAACACAAATGGCGTGGATGGAAAAGCCGTTCACGCATCTACGGATTGCAGCGCGTGTCATTATTAAGTATGAATAATATCAATGAGTAACAATTACGATAACATCCTTCTCGAACGCTCGCCTGACGAAGCGCCGCCTCAACGCGGAGTGAATCGCCGCGACTTTTTGAAGATAGCCGGATTTTCATTCGGAGGTGCACTCGTTGCCGGATGCAAGCCCGGAAAAGTGGAGAAGGCGATTCCGTTTCTTGTCAAACCGGAAGAAGTAACGCCGGGTGTTTCAACATGGTACGCAACAACGTGTGGTGGTTGCAGTGCAGGTTGCGGTGTGTCGGCAAAGAATCGTGACGGAAGACCGATTAAACTTGAAGGAATTACCAACCATCCGATTTCAAAAGGCGGACTTTGTTCTGTGGGACAAGCGCATCTTCTATCGTTATATGATTCGCAACGTTTGATTCGTCCTTCAAAAGATGGTCAGGATATCACCTGGGATGAAGTTGACCGGACAATCATTGAAAAACTTGATAGCATCAAGAATAACGGCGGTGCAATCCGATTTCTCACTGGGACGGTAACAAGTCCGACGGTGAAATCGCTTATCAAAAAGTTCACGGAGAATTATCCGACAACGAAACATGTGCAATACGATGGACTTTCTTGTTCATCAATCTTGGATGCTCATGAAAAGACGCATGGCGCTCGACTTCTCCCTCATTATAGATTTGACCAAGCAGAAGTTATCGTCAGTTTCGATGCGGATTTCCTCGGAACTTGGATTTCTCCGGTGGAATTTACTTCAGCATATCAGGCAGGTAGAACGTTAGACGAGAAACAGCCGGTCTGTTCATATCATGTTCAATTTGAATCAAGAGTCTCACTAACGGGAAGCAACGCAGATAAACGCGTTCGACTTTCACCCGATGAAATCAGAAAAGCAATCCAACAAACCGCTTCATTGATTGCCGCAAAAGCAGGAGCGACTTCAGTTTCTTCTGCTTTATCAGGTGAAACAGATTCATTCATCAAACAACTTGCAGAGAAACTTTGGGATGCGCGTGGGAAAAGTTTAGTCGTTTCAGGCGGTAACGATGTTCAATCTCAAACACAAATTAACTACATCAATCATCTACTCGGCAACTACGGAACGACGGTTGACATCGAACAGCCATCAAACCAAAAGCAGGGAAACGACAACGAGTTGCAAACGTTGCTTGATGAAATGAAGAATGGGCAAGTAGCCGCATTGTTTATTCAAGGTGTGAATCCTGTGTATGATTTGCCGATCGGTTCACAGTTTGGTGAGTGGATGAAGAAACTTCAACTCTCCGTCAACTTCACGAACCAATCGGATGAGACAGAAAGTTACTCTCAAATTGTTTGTCCGGAACCACAGGCGCTGGAATCGTGGAATGATGCTGAACCGGTTGCAGGAACATTTACGATGACACAACCTGTCATCAAACCGTTCGGTCAAACACGAACAGTTGCAGAAAGTATTTCGGCGTGGATGGGCGAGAAAAAATCTTCGCTTGAACTTATCAAACAAGAGTGGGAAAAATCTGTTTACACCCGCCTGCCTGAGCGAAACGGCGGGCAGGGTTTACAGTCTTCAACTTCCGGTTTTCAGTTGTTCTGGGATAGCGCTGTGTATGATGGTTTTGTGAAACTTGATATTCCTGTAACAAAAAGAGATTTTATTGTAGGTCGGGACGCTGTCCCGACCGGTCGAGTCGGCGACTCGACCTACAATCTTCTTCTCTATCCAAAAGCGGCGATGCTCGATGGAAGACACGCGCACAATCCGTGGTTGCAGGAACTTCCCGACCCGGTAACCAAAATTGTTTGGGATAATTACGCATCGGTTTCTTCTGCGACTGCAAACGAACTCGGAATTTCAGAAGGTGACGTTGTTCGGGTTGAAGCAAGCGGGACGAACATTGAACTTCCTGCGCATATCCAACCGGGGCAACACGATTCAGTCATCGCAATCGCTCTCGGTTACGGTAGAAAGGGAACAGACAGATTTACGAAAATAGGTCCGCAATGGTTCGAAGCAGAACCAACAGTTGAAGAAGGCGGACTTGTCGGAAAGAATGTCGCGCCGTTCATCAAATTTGAAAACGGAACGTTTGCGTACGATGTACAATCAGTGAACATTTCAAACACAGGAAAGAAACACACGCTTGCCTGCACACAAGAACATCACTCGCTTCACGTTCCGAAATATCTCGATCCTGGACACGGCGAACGACGACCGATTATTCAGGAAACGACTTTTGCCGCGTTTGTAAAAAATCCCAAAGCAGGAAGTTTTGAAGAACATGAACTGACAACAATGTGGACAACCGAAGACCACAAATATACAGGTCATCATTGGGGAATGGCGATTGACTTGAACAAGTGTACAGGTTGTTCTGCGTGTGTTGTGAGTTGTCAGGCGGAAAATAACATTCCGCTCGTTGGAAAGGATGAAGTATTTCGTAACCGTGAGATGACATGGATTCGCATTGACCGTTATTATGATGAATCACCGAACGGCGACATAACGGTTCAGCATCAGCCGATGATGTGTCAGCATTGCGGCAACGCTCCGTGCGAAACGGTCTGTCCGGTGCTTGCAACGGTTCACAGCGATGAAGGACTCAATCAACAAGTGTATAACAGATGTGTCGGCACGCGCTACTGTTCGAATAATTGTCCGTACAAAGTCCGCCGCTTCAACTGGTTTGATTATGAACACGGCGATGAAATGCACAAACTCGCGCTGAATCCTGACATCACGATACGTGAGCGCGGCATCATGGAAAAATGTTCACTTTGTGTTCAACGAATTCAGGAAGTAAAAATTCAAGCAAAGAAAGAAGGACGAACGATTCGTGATGGAGAAATTCAACCTGCGTGTGCGCAATCATGTCCTGCAAAAGCAATTGTGTTTGGTGATATGAACGACACTAAGAGTGAACTTGTAAAACAAATGAACAATCCGAGACATTATGGAGTACTGGAAGAAATCGGCGTCCGACCGTCTGTCGGTTACATGACGCTTGTTCACAATCGTGAGGAAGGAGAATGGGCGCATGTCTGAAATCTATTCAACACTTCGCAAGCCGCTTATTCTCGGAAACAAATCGTATGCAGATGTTACAGCAGATATAGCGCAACCACTTGACCGAAAGCCATCGCTTCCATGGTGGATTGCATTTCTCGTTTCCTTCTCGATGTTTATTCTCGGAGCGACAGCAGTTATATATCAGTTGTTCATCGGCATTGGTACGTGGGGATTGAACAACACAGTCGGTTGGGCGTTCGACATTACGAACTTTGTTTTCTGGATTGGTATCGGTCATGCAGGCACGCTTATCTCCGCGATTCTCTTTTTGTTCAGACAAAAATGGAGAACGTCGGTCAATCGTTCTGCAGAAGCCATGACGATTTTTGCTGTCATGTGCGCGGGCATTTTTCCCATCATTCACATGGGAAGACCGTGGCTTGCGTTTTGGGTGATTCCGTATCCGAACATGCGCGGTCCGTTGTGGGTGAATTTCCGTTCGCCGCTCGTATGGGATATGTTTGCCATCAGCGCGTACTTTACCATTTCACTTGTCTTCTGGTATGTCGGTTTGATTCCCGATTTAGCAACGCTACGCGATCGAACAGTTTCAAAAATTAAAAAGAAACTCTATGGCTTTTTCAGTCTCGGTTGGAATGGCTCGAATAAAACATGGCGGCACTATGAAACAGTCTATTTGCTTCTTGCCGGATTGGCGACACCGCTCGTCGTTTCCGTTCATACAATTGTTAGTTGGGATTTTGCAACATCGGTGATTCCCGGATGGCACGCAACAATCTTTCCGCCATACTTTGTCGCGGGTGCGGTCTTCTCCGGCTTTGCAATGGTGTTGACGTTGATGTTGATTGTCCGAAAAGTGATGCATCTTGAAGAATACATTACGTTGCACCATGTCGAGGCGATGTGTAAAATTATTATTGCAACTGCCGGTATCGTTGGCATGGCGTACATGACGGAGTTTTTTACTGCGTGGTATTCCGGCAATGAGTACGAACGATTTACCTTTATCAATCGCGCGTTCGGTCCGTACGCATGGGCGTATTGGATCATGTTCTCGTGCAATGTCTTCGTTCCGCAACTGCTCTGGTCGAAGAAAATCAGGACGAATTTACTCTTCGTATTCTTTATCGTCATCTTTATCAATGTCGGAATGTGGTTTGAACGGTTTGTCATCATCATGACTTCACTGACGAGAGATTATCTTCCCGCAAGTTGGGCAAGTTACTCTCCAACCTCAATTGAAGTCGCGACGTTCATCGGTAGTTTCGGATTGTTCTTCTCCCTCTTCCTGCTGTTTGCACGATTGCTACCGATGATTTCGATCGGAGAAGTCAAGGCGGTTCTCGGTTATGGAAAAAACAATCAGCAATGATAATATTGAATATCGAATATCGAATGATGAATGTTGAATGAAGAAGTCATATATCGCACATCCCAAATCTCACATCAGTTAGAGTTACGATGAGCAAACGGTTACTTATTAACGTCTTTGAACACGAACACGACATTCTCGGCGCAACGAAAGCAGCGCGGGAAAATGACTATACGATTGTTGATGTATTCACTCCATACGCGGTTCACGGACTTGATGCCGCACAAGGGTTGAAGAAATCGAAACTTCCTTTTGTCTGTTTTGCACTTGGACTTACAGGCGCGGTAGCAAAATTGGGATTTCAAATCTGGACTTCGGCTTCGAGTTGGGCGCTGAACGTTGGTGGCAAGCCGTTCAAGTCCGTACCTGCGTTTGTACCGGTAACGTTTGAAATTATGGTGCTGTTTGCCGGAGTAGGTACTGTGCTGACGTTTTTCATGATCAGCAAACTGAGACCGGGAAAGAAACCGAAAATGAATTTTTCAGGTGCGACCGACAACAAGTTCGTGCTTGTGCTTGAACAAACTGATGCCGCGTTCGACATCCGAAAGATACGTGAACTGTTTGAGCCGTTTCATCTTGTTGAGATGGAAGAACGGATGGAAACTACCGGCGGGTTGTTGAATGTGAAGGAGGCGTTACAATCATGAGAGCGATGGTGAATGTTCTGTTATTTGTTTTGCTGACTGTCGTAGTCGTCTCCATTTGGTTTTTAAGGCGTGATTATACAAAGCGCAATCAGGAATTTCTTGCCGGCATGGTGGTTTCTATTCCGTATGATGCTCAGGCGGAGAATGGAAACTTCTCTGATGGAAAAACTCTTCAAGCTCCGGTGAACGGTTCCGAAGCGCAAAACTATTTTCCATTTCATTACAAGGCAACAGCGGAAGATGCAAAACGAGCTGGCGAAGAATTGTTCAACCCGATAGCTGATTCGTTAGAAAAAGAAGTTGAACGTGGCGCGACAGTCTTTGGAAATATCTGTTCACCCTGTCATGGCGCCGGCGGATTGGGAGATGGCAACATTATTAAAAAAGGATTTCCACCACCGCCTTCGTTGTTTGCAGAAAAAGCAATGAACATGAAGGACGGACAGATGTTTCACATTCTCACGTACGGACAAAACAATATGCCGTCACTTGCTGGACAGGTGCAACGGATGGACAGATGGAGAGTGATTACGTACGTCAGATCGTTACAGAAAAAAGCGCTTCAGCAAATGACAACTGCTTCTTCTTCTTTGACCGGCTTGGGAGAAGGGGGCAAGGGAGAATCGGTGAATCAGGGAATCGGTGAAACGGGGAAGAAGTGAGAGCGAAAGTAATATGAATACTCAAATGTACGTCAAACGTTTTACCCCTTCTCCACAGTTGATGAAGAATCTGTTATTGCTCACTCTCATTGGCGCGGTGGTAACGGTGATTGGAATTGTGTTCGTGCCGCAACGGACATGGGCGAGTTTGCTCCTCGCGAATTATTATATCCTCGGAATAGGAGTGGCGGCGGTTGTGTTTATTGCTCTTTTATATGTATCGAATGCGGGATGGGCGACCGCAATTCGGCGCGTCCCCGAATCAATGACAGCGATTCTACCTGCATCAGGTATCGTTATGCTACTCACGATGCTCGGGATTCATTCGTTGTATGAATGGAGTCACAGTGATGTTGTCGCAAACGACCACATGCTTCAGGAAAAATCTGCATGGCTCAACGTTCCCTTCTTTGTGATACGGACAGTCGTGTATCTTTCTCTCTGGATTGGATTTGCGTTCGCAATTGTGAACCTCTCGCGCAAGCAGGATGAAAGCGGCGACATCAAATTTACAAAGCGAAGCAAAACCGCCTCGGCGATTTTTCTTGTTGTGTTCGGATTGACGTTCACGCTGGCAAGCATGGATTGGATTATGTCGCTGGAGCCGCACTGGTACAGCACAATTTTCGGCATCTACAATTTCTCCGGCTCGTTCCTCAACGGGCTTGCTGTCATCACGCTCGTGGTTCTGCTCCTCAAACGGATGGGACCCTTCGAGCATCTTCTCACCGAACAGCATCTTCATTCACTCGGCAAACTTATCTTCGCGTTCAGCACGTTCTGGATGTACATCTGGTTCAGCCAATACATGCTCATCTGGTATTCCAACATTCCTGAAGAAGTAACCTACATGGTGAACCGCGAAAAAGGAAGCTGGCTCATCTTCACCATTATCAATGTCCTCTTTAACTGGGCGATTCCGTTCATAGCGCTTCTTCCCGCATGGACAAAGATGCGTGAAGGATTTCTCCTCCGAGTCTGCATCATCATCATGATTGGTCACTGGATAGATTTGTTCTGGATGATTCTTCCGACATTCATGCCCGAGGGACCGGCATTGAACGTGTGGGAACTCGGTCC
>JACPVN010000456.1 GCA_016191715.1 Ignavibacteriota bacterium
AAATGGACCGCGTTTGTCAGCATGGCACTTAAAACAATTCTCATTCACTGTTGCTTCAGTCAGGAGTTTGTCATTTGGTGTCCCGTGGGGGTTGTGACAATCACTGCACTTAATTTTTCCTTCCCGAACCGGCATGTGAGAAGAGCGTTGCAATTGCGCGCGCCTTTGTTCATGACACTGAAAACAAGTTTCGAGTTCGTTGGCTTTTGCAAACAGTCTCTGCGGAGAAGCCGGCTCCATGATTTTATGACAATCCACACAAGCAAGTGATTTCGACTCGTGCGTACTTCCTTTCCAATACAGCCGAATACCCTTTTCATGGCAAGAAAGACATGCGGCATTTTTTTCTTGTACGGTTGATGAAGCATCTTTACTAAAACGTACAATTGCCTGAGGGTCTCCATATTGTGAAGCATGGTTTCTGCCATCGCCGTGGCACGTAGAGCATACAATAATTTCAGATTCTTCATTGTTTGTCGAGTATGCACCGGAATGAGGATTTGTTTTAAAGTGTTCAGTAACCATGCTGTGGCAAGTTTGACAGTTATTACTTCCCAACATAAATTCTGGGACAGGAGGTCGCTCAGTACTAACAGGTTTTGGTTCTTCACCCTCCTCCGGAGTAAGACTTCGAAGGTAAACCACCAAATCGTTCAGTTCTGAGTCTGAAATGATTCCCTTCCAATCAGGCATCGAAAGCGGTGGCATAGAACCATTCGGGTCTGCCTTCTTCACAACCTGCGGACCTTGAATGATGCGTTCTTTCAATGCCGCATCTTTAAAGGCGCGGGAGGTATAAGTTAACGCTGTCACTAATCCGCCTGTGGAGGAATTTTTATTTATTACACCGCCCGAACCTTCATTTCCATGACAGACGAAACAGCCATATTTATTGAACACAGATTTACCTTGTTCAACTGTTTTACTATCTTCTTCCTGTCGGGGAATAAACGAAGGTGCAGTAAATCCTAATACTGCAAGAAGTGTTATGAAACTTGTGGTGAATAATATTGAGTTTTTGATTTTTAATTTTAGCATGCAGTATATCCTAACTAGCTTTTGAAAAATCAATTTCCATCGTTGATTTATTGTTATGTTGAAGTTGGTTGTTGGCGTAGATACATTGTCTGATGGCGTTCCGAAGTTTATGAAGGTCTAACGGCTTCAGGAAGAAATACGAAGCGCCATACGATTTGGCATCGCTTTCAGTGATGACATCAGGGAATCCTGTAATGACAATGATTGGAAGGTGAGGATTCTTCCAATGTGTTTCCATCAGTAACATGATACCTGATTGTCCTTGTAGTCGGATGTCGGTGATGAGCAAATCAATATGTTGTACTTCGAGAATATGTAATGCTTCAATAGCCGATTTCGCGGCAATCATAAAACATCGTTCCTTCTTCAGAAAATCTCCAAAGGCGGAAAGAATATGCTCATCGTCATCCACAACTAATACTCTATGACCCATAATGAATATGGACGATGGCATGACAATTCTTATGCCGCGATAAAACGTATTGCGGAACGCGTAGAATGAAGAGATAGAGGAGGAATCAAAACTTAGGATGGAAGAGGACTAACAAAATGACAACGCAGAGTTTACACCCTGCCAAGCGTCAGTTGGCAGTTTGAAGAACTTTGGTAAGGGTTTGTAGGTAATCTTATGTTGAGTGAACCGGGTCGGAGGGTGTTCTGAATCTACAAGTGAGGTGGAAACTTATCCACGAAATTCCTCAGCATGAATTCCATACTTCTTCATCAACCGTTGAAAATTCTGCCGTGTCATGTGAGAAGTTTTTGCGGCGGCAGTGACGCTCCCGTGATGGTGTCGCAGTTGGTCAATGACAAATTGTTTTTCGAATAATCTTAAAAGATTATTTTTCGAGTCTTCGAAGATTGGGCTGATGATAGGAACGGTGTTTATTTTCTGTGTGGTGGAGTCGCTCTTTTCTTTCAATACCTCAGGGAGGATGACATCACTGTTCGATAACATTACTGCCCGCTCAATCATGTTCTCCAGTTCCCGTACATTTCCCGGATACGGATATGTTTGCAGGAGGTGAATTGATTCTGATGCGAATCCTTTGACTGATTTTTTCATGTGGCGATTATATTTTGCCAGAAAATAATTCGCCAGCAAAGGAACATCTTCCATACGATCCCGCAACGGCGGGAGTTGGACGGTAACAACATTCAGACGATAAAAAAGGTCTTCCCGAAAATTTCCGTTTTGTACTTCATGTTCGATATCCCTGTTCGTTGCGGTAATAAATCGTCCTTCAACTTTTACCAGTTCGTTTCCCCCAAGCCGCTCGAACTCCCGTTCCTGTATAACCCGGAGAAGTTTTTGCTGTAAGTTGAGAGAGAGATTTCCTATTTCATCAAGAAAGATGGTGCCGGTTCCGGCATTTTCAAACTTTCCGAATTTTCGTTCACCTGCGCCAGTAAACGCACCTTTCTCATGACCGAACAACTCAGACTCTAACAGCGATTCGGGAAGAACAGTGCAATTGATTCCCACAAAGGGAGACGATGCATTTGGGCTGTGTGCGTGAATTGCTCTCGCAACAAGTTCCTTTCCCGTTCCACTCTCACCGAGGATTAACACTGAAGTATGATTCGGCGTAGTAGAGATAGAACCGATGAGTTTATAGACATCCTGCATCAGTTGGCTTGTGCCGATAAGTTCATATCTATCCACGACATCGGCAGAAATGGTTGTTCGTTCAGGTTCTTCCGAAGCAGTACATCTGCTCGAGAGCGCTCGTTGAAGTACTCCTCGCACAATGTCAATGTTGAGTGGCTTTGTGAGATATTCAAACGCGCCCTGTTGCATTGCCTTGACCGCTGTTTGCATCGTCCCGTAACCGGTAATAATGATGACGGGAAGTAACGGGCTGTGTTCTCTAATCTTTTGTAGCGCGTCAAGTCCATTGAGTTTTGGCATCGTGATATCCATGAAGATAACGTGAGGCGTGAGCGCAATCGTTTTCTGTACTGCTTCTTCACCATCTTTTGCAACGATACATTTGTATCCGTCTTTTTTCAAAACTTCTCTGAATGCGAAGAGGATTTTTTCATCATCATCTACAACAAGAATTGTTGCTTCGTTCATATCATGTACCAAACGTATGTGGAAGATAGAGTGTGAATGTTGTGCCTTGTTCTTTCCTGCCGTTCACGGTAATAATGCCGCCGTGTGCGTTGACAGTTCGCTTGACCAATGGCAGTCCAAGTCCGGTGCCGTTTGTCTTGGTTGTGAAGAATGGGTCAAAAATACGTTGGAGTAGCTGTCGCTCAATTCCACTTCCGTTATCTCTGATTTCTGCAATGATACAGGATGTCCCTTTTTTCAGAACTATCTCAGTTCCCATCTCATTCCCGGAAAAATTTATACTCCGTTCAGTTGGCGCAAAATCCCTGAGTGTTTTCGAAAGTTGTTCGTTCTTCGTGAGGATGAAAATTTCTCCACCGGATGTTCGGTCATCACGACTTGAGATTGCCTGAATGGCATTGAGAAGTATGTTCATGATGGCTTCTTTCATACTTGCTTCATCTAAAAGAATGAGTGGAAGGGATTCTTCAAGTTCCTTTCTGATGTTGATTTCTTGTTTCATCATTTGTGGAAACACCAGCGAAAGACTTTCGTTCACTACATGATTCAGGGAAACTTCTTTGAGTAGCATTGGTTTAGGTCGGGCAAAATCCAACATTTGCGTTACTACTTGTTCCATTTCTTCGATAGCATTCATCGCAACATTCAAAGATTTTTTTTCTGTCCGGCGTAATCGGGTGGATTCATTCTGAAGTTGTAATATCATTTTTATTGATGTAAGTGAATTCCTGAACTCGTGCGCTATAATAGCAGACATCTCTCCTGCGGCGGCAAGCCGTTCGGCACGGAGAAGATTTTGCTCGAATCGTTTCCGCTCAGTAACATCAGTAATGATTTCCAGAATCGAATCCACTGTCCCGTTATCAGTCATTGGAATGGCGATATGTTCAATGAAGCGCTCCCGCATATTCGGAGTTTGTGTTGCATCAATGTGGCTCTCCGTCTTTCCCGTTCGCATCGCTTTCCGGCAGACACATTCCTGACAAAATCCATTTGAATAGAACACCGCCCGGCAATCACTTCCTTTCACATCTTCAAAGCGATGTCCGGTAATGACAGAAAACTCAGCGCTTGCACTTTGTATCCGGAAATCTTTATCAAGTAAAACAATCGCACTTGGTACATGGTCGAGAATTGCCTGCAACTTCGCTTTTTCATCGCTCAGTTCCGCAGTCCGATGAATCACCATCTCTTCGAGTTTTGTCCGATGATGTTGAATT
>JACPVN010000457.1 GCA_016191715.1 Ignavibacteriota bacterium
GGGTAAATATTCGATTTCCAAATTGATATCAAACATGTAGAATCCAGCATGTTGTTCTGGTCAGCCATGCTGAAATAGAAAGAATCAATCCAACCCTCAGCCGGAGCAATGAACCATTGACCCCAGACATCTTTATGATAACCGATGAAATTGTTATTGCATGGATATTCTGATTTATTATACCCGAATTCGAGTTCTCCGGTGCAGTTTGTTTGAGTTGAACGTAATGTCTGTCCAGTTACAACGTTCAAAGCGCTTTCTCCCTTTTTCAAAGGGACAATATTATCGTCTGACGTAACGACCATTCTTTTTTGTGTAATCGAATCAGACACAAAGAAAAGAATCAGGAGAATCGGAAATACATATCGCATATCATTTTTTACCTTATGATAAGAAGTTTTTTAGAATCAGAAAATGTTTCTGATTGAAGCCGGTAATAATACACGCCGCTCAGAACTCCCATTGCATCCCACGTTACCGATTTGAACCCTGCATCTTGAATCTCATCCACTAACGTTGCAACTTCCCTTCCAAGCACATCATACACTTTTAAACTCACTGCACTTTTAACTTTTAACTGATAACTTATAACTGTCACCGGGTTGAACGGATTGGGATAGTTTTGTTCTAACAGAAATTCATTTGGTAATCCAACCCTTTCGTTGTTCTCAACAGATGTAATTTCTGAAAGCGGGCGCCGCCAAACTCCATTGTAATTTGTTCCGGCAAACAAATAATTATTCTTACAGAGTAATGTTGTCACATCGTTGACCATCAGTCCTTCGTTGATGGGGCTCCACGTCTCCCCGCTATCCTGTGAAAGAAAAATTCCATCACCTGTTGCTACGAAAAGACTCGTGCGGCTTTGAGCAAGCGATCGAATGTTGAAGTTCGTTAAACCGTTATTTACCGGAATCCATGTTTCACCGTTATCTGTTGTTACATACACGCCGCTTTCATACGTACCTGCAAAGAAATAATTTTCAAACGCTACGATGGAAGTAGCAGTTTCATTAAAGGGCCAATCCGGAAGTTTGTTCCATAATAATCCCTGGTTCGTTGTCCGGTATAAACCGTCATCAGTCTGTGCGAACAAAATATTTCCATGTAAGTACATATACCCAATTTCCCTATTTTCGATTCCACTATCCGTTTCCGCCCACGTGTTGCCATAATCGCTTGAAAAGAACATCCCACCCTCTGAAGTCGTCGTAAAAAGTTCAGACTCGGATACGACTATAGAGGTTATCTCTATTGGCGCTTTGAGAACAATTGACCAATAGGAATTACTGTAAAGAAAAAGAGAATACCTTGATGCTATAAAGAAATCATCACCAACGGAAGCCATCGCTTTATAGTTTTCTTCCCATTCACCATTTTCAATAGAACCAAACCACGTAAATCCATCATTGCGTGTCGAAAACATTGAATAACTATCAGATACCCACATATCCCTTCCTGCCGTCATCATAAAAGTAACTCCAACATTTGTTAAACCAACATTCACATTTTCCCAACTCTCTCCCGCATTAGAAGTACGATAAACACCTTGATTTCTTGTTCCGGCATAGAGTACATTTTGATAACGATGTAGTGCCTGCGAGATTTTTCCTAAGATATCAATTGACATGGTATCCCATGTTACTCCATCATCAAACGAACGGAAAATATTGCCGCCATAAGAATTCATATTCACTGCGGCGGCAAAAAGAATACCGCCTAACTCTTCAAGACTATTTACATAGCAATTCGACATCGAGGTCGAGTTCGATGTCCATGTAATTCCATTATCGGTTGAACGATAAATACTACCAAATTCACCACCTGCAAATATCACTGTATCTTTATTGCAAAATGATTTTATGGAAGAAGGCAATGTTTGAATTGTATCCCAATGAGCGCCAAAGTCAGTAGAGCGAAGGACACCGAGATTTACTACAACAGCAAATAGTGTATTATCAAACGAGGTAATCTTCATTACTTGTTGAACCATCGTTCCGGAAAACACCACATTCCAAGAATCTCCTTGATTTTTTGAAAGGTAAATACTTTTACTTGTCGCCGCAAATATTCCTGAGTCGGTAGTACAAAATTCATAAATATATTCGTCTTGCAACGACGAATCTACTGAACTCCATGTACTTCCAGCATCGGAAGAAATGAATGCACCGTGTCCAATTGTTCCCGCCATGATTATGGAATCTTGAACAAGAAGAGTCTTCACAAATTTGTTCGGTAATCCCATGAACATCCATCGGTCACCCATATTGGTTGTAGAATAGATTCCACTGAATGTTCCGACAAACAAGCGTTCAGAATTGGAGCCAAAGCAATTAACTGTTCCTCCACCGGGACCGTTTGTTTGTTGCCACTGTGAAAATACCATATCATTGTTTGATTGGAAAAGAATTACCATAACTAACATCGAAAATAACAACTTCATGACTTACACCTTCTTAAATTTTGAAATAAATGGATTAAATACTTTCGAAAATAATACTTACCTGATGTAGAGCAGTTTCTTTGTTTCAGAATAATAATCGGTTAACAATTTGTAATAATACACTCCACTCGAAAATTCAGTTGCATCCCACGTTACCGATTTGAACCCTGATTCTTGAATCTCATCCACTAACGTTGCAACTTCCCTTCCAAGCACATCATACACTTTTAAACTCACTGCACTTTTAACTTTTAACTGATAACTTATAACTGTCACCGGGTTGAACGGGTTGGGGTAGTTTTGTTCAATAGAAAACCGCATCGGCTGTTCATTCCAAAACTCACCGACAGCGTTTGGAGATTTCGGTCCCCAAGTAAAAATCTTTGCAGTGAAAATATCCGGGTTGTTGATTACAACCGAATCCTGCGCGAACATATTAATTGTTCTTGAATCAAGTATAAATTTTGCACTGTCAAAATACAATGAAAGTTCCTTCGACCAGGATAACGAACCGGGAAAGACAGTAACACAAAACCCGACCTTAAACGTATCGGCTTGCGTCGGGCTATAAGAATTTCGTAAATCTGTAAATATACCCTTTCCCATACATGCGCCTTCGGCAGTACGGATATCCTTAAAAAGGGCATAAGCGTGCATGAACGGTTCACATTCAGGGACGGGAGCTATTTCAAATTCTCCCAATTGACTATCAATACAATAGGTTGCTTGCGGATGGATTCCGAAGTAAATCGTATCACCTCTTTGTAAAGAATCGGTTGTCACGAACGGCAATGTAAATTGCACATGTCCGATTGCAACACTCCCCAACAACAAGAACATGAAAATGATAAACGACTGCGTAATAAATCTTCTGAACGACATAGCCAACCTCGTTGCATGATTATTAAATCAGTGAATTATTTCTGCCGTAGTTTACGAAAACGTTTCTGGAAAATCAAGTTAATTGGTGAGTAGTAAATAGTGATTTGTGAGTTGTGAGTAGGTGTAAGTTGTAGGTTGTAGGAAGAAATCAGCAATCAGAAATCAGAAATTTTACCTCCTTTATGAGACAAGTAACCATAAAATCATAAGTCCGCAATCCGAAATCCGAAATTAGTATATGCCGCGGTCGCTTCCTGATTTTGTCACTTTCAAATCCTGTAACTGCGATGCTTTCACCCGAATCTCGAACTGATAACTTCGGTATTGTCCGATGGGAGTCCATGAGAAGTTCATTGTCCAGCAATGTAAATCGCGGGAGATATTCATGCGCGGGTAGACAAATTCCTGATTCACGAAATCGTAGCCGCTCGCCACTGCAAATTTCCATTTCTCCGTCAGGTTGAAATCAAGGTTTCCGTTGATGCTTGAAGAACGAACGACGCTTGGACTTCTGCTTTCCGAGTAACTCCAATCCAAACTTAATTGCCATGGAATACTGAAATCCGGTTCAGCCATGCTATCGTACGAACGGGAACGAACGGGTTGAACACCGGCAGATGAATCACGTTGCGCAGGTTGGCTGCCCGATTTTTTCTTCTCACCTGAAAGCGAAGTAGAAAACCTGATGTTAAAATTTGTCAGCCGAGCCAAGCGACCGTTTTCGCTCAATTCAAACTTGTTCACACGATTGAATCTTCCGGGGGATGATTCTTCCAACTTGTAGAAATCGAAGTTCGCTCCTCCGTTAATATCGAACGTTCTGCCGATGCCTGTTCTGAAATTCATTCCGAGATTACTCAGGTTCATGCTGTCGGCGGTAAAATCATAACTCGCGCCAAGCCCGACATTAAGGAGTTGAATTTTTGTCCCTTCTTTTCCTTCCGCTTCGGGAATCGTTTTCATCTCAAACACATTACCGACGTTGAAGTTTGCATACAACCGTTTGTCCTCAGGGTTATCACCATAGACTTGTTTATCATACGCGAACGAAACAGAGGGCGTGAGTGTGTGGCGAATTGCAGAAATGCCAAGCGCGTTCGGTTGAAGAATTCCGAAAATACGCGTGTTCAAAGAAAGCCCGGTCGAGAGCGTTCCGATACGCTTCGCCTCTTTTTTATTCATGTATGAAAGTGAACTATCAGAAGTATCAGCAACCGGAACATCCGTACTGCTGAAATCCCGCGAATCACTGAAGTGAAGCGAAGGCGAAACTGTAATGTAGCCAAGTTTCGGCGCGATACTGATGCTCATGCTCTGCCCGATTCGTTGTGCGTTGCCGCGTTGAAATTCTTCAACGGCAAGCAACGTATCAACGCCGTTCATACTTTGTTTAATGTTGTTGACTGAGATTTTCGTTTTCGAACGGGAGTTCGATGCGCTCATGCCGTAATTCAAACCGATTTGTTCGTACCAGTTCAGGTCGGAGGATTCGTCCCCCGCTTTCTTTCTTCTGAACGGATAACTCGTTCCGTGATTGAAACTGAGTGAAGGCATCGTCTCATACACATCGCCTTTAATCAAATATTGCTGACGACTGACATTGAGCGTAATGCTGTTCGGCGATTCCCAATGTTTCGAAAGTGTTGCGTTGGAGGAGATGGTTTGCTGAAGCGCTTCCTGATAATCAATTGTGTTTCGATACGCGTTATCGCTTGCAAACGTGAAATCAACATTCAGGCGTGTTGTCGGGTCAATATCCTGATTGTGATTGATGGTAGCGCGGTACGATTCTTCTTCCGTTCTGCGCGGGTCATTCTCTTCTCCGGCATGAAGTCGTTTATACTCACCGCTGAACGAGCCTGTGAAATTATATCGAACATTGTATTGAAAGTTGGAAGCCGCCGCCCATCCGCCCTTCGAGTACAAATCGGTTTGAACTTTCCAATCCATGTAATCATTCATCGCCCAGTAAAAACCGAGATGACGGAGGAAGCGACCTCGCGTTCCATCTTCGCCGTACGCCGGTGCGATAATTCCTGAACGCCGTCCGCCCTTGTTCGGAAAAACGGCAAACGGCAACGCAAACACCGGCACATCAGCAATAAACAAATATACCGGTTCGGCAACAACCTGGTCCTGCATCTTCACTTTCATCTTCGGACTTCCGAAATAATAGTGCGGTTCCGGCGCGTCGCAAGTCGTGTATCTTCCCTTGGCGACGAACAAAATATCCTTGTCCACTTTTTTGATGTCCTCGCCGTGATAAAATCCTTCGTCCATCTTCGTGTCGGCGATGTTGATTTTTCCTTTCTTCGTTTGAAAGTTGTACGTCAGCGTTCGACCGTCGTACTGCTCGCCTCCGTCTTTCATCACTGGCGTGCCGCGGTAACCGCCGTGCAGTGTGTCTGTCGAATCAGCAACTCCTTCCGCACTCAGCATATTCGTCTTCCAATCAATCCCGATTTGTTCCGATTTCAATTCCATTGTTTGATATTGAATCGAAGAATTTTTATAGAGCGACATTGTCTTGGTAGAAAAATGATAGACAATCGAATCGGCACAAGAATACGCTACAACCGTATCAATTCCACCCGACGAAGCAACAGTATCTTTCAACACTGAAGTCGTATCCGTTAGAGTAGAATCAATCCGAACGGTATCTGTCGAAGTGAAAGGATTATTCAATAGTGCTTCTTGTGCATTTGAAATTCCGATGAACGATAACATCAAAATGAAAAGTAACCTGTAACCTGTAACCCGTAACCCGTAACCGCCTCCCAACAAGGAAACACTATCGAGTATCAAGTATCTATGTAAAAACGCTATCGCCATGAGTAACTTAGATAACAAGACTTGCCGCCCCAATAATTCCCGCAGAATTACCAAGTTTAGCACGAAGTACCTGAATGTTCGGACGATGCGGCTTGAGAACTCGTGATTGAAGCGAAGTTGTGATTGCATCATACACAAATTGCGGTGCGGCGGAAATTCCGCCGCCGATAATGACTGTTTCCAAATCGAGAATGTTGGAAACATTAGAAAGCGCGTACCCGAGCAATGTTCCGGCTTCTGACAGAATTTCTATAGCAATAGTGTCTCCTTGTTCAGCCGCTAAAGAAATGACATGCGGTTCGATTTTATTGAAGTCTCCCTCAATCAGTTCAATTATTTTTGATTGAACATTCGATTTCTGCAACAACTCTTTTGTTCGCTGAGAAAGATACCGCTGACCGATGTATGCTTCGATACATCCTCTGTTTCCACAATTACATTCAGGTCCGTTGAAGTCAATGGTGGTGTGACCGATTTCTCCGGCTCCTCCGTTCGGTCCGTGATAGATTTTTCTGTCAAGAATTATTCCGCCGCCAACGCCGGTTCCCCAAATAACAAAGAGAAAATTCTTGTAGTGAACACCGGCGCCGAATTTTGCTTCAGCCAATGCGGCACAGTTCGCATCATTCTCAACAATGACCTTGATTCCCGTGATTTGATGGATTTCGTTTTGAAGATTTACTTCATCCCATGAGGAAATATTTGGCGGCGCTTTGACGATTCCGTTGTTCACAATTCCCGGCGCGCCTATTCCAATCGCTTCAAACGAATCTTTCCCGTATTGTTCGAACATCGAATCAACCGTCTTTATGATTTGCTGTACAACAGCGTTCGGACCGAGATGCGCTTCTGTTGAAACTTTCGTCTCCGAAAGAATTTTTCCTTCCGATGAAACACACCCTGTCTTGACAGTGGTTGCGCCGAGGTCAATGCCTAAAAATAATTTCTGCATCCTTTTTACTTTTTATTTTTGATTTTTGATTTGTTCCACAACTTTTCCAATCGCTCTTTTATCTCTTTTTCTTTCCCTTCTTCCGTCGGCTGATAAAATATTTTCTCTTTCAAATTATCCGGTAAATATTGTTGCTCAACAAAATGTCCGTCAAAGTTGTGACTGTATTTGTACTCTTCTCCATACTTCAACTCCTTCATCAATTTTGTCGGTGCGTTTCGGAGGTGTAACGGAACTTCACCGCTCGATTGTGTCCGCACAACTTCTAACGCATCTTCAATCGCCCGATACGACGCGTTACTCTTGGGCGCTGATGCAAGATACGTTGCCGTTTGTCCAAGAATAATTCTCGCTTCCGGCATTCCGATATAATCTACTGCTGTAAAGCAACTTGTTGCAAGGGTGAGAGCGTTCGGGTCTGCGTTCCCAACATCTTCCGATGCAAGAATTATCATCCGCCGGGCAATGAACTTCGGGTCTTCGCCACCATCCAACATTCGCGCAAGCCAATAGACAGCCGCGTCCGGGTCAGAGCCGCGCATACTTTTAATGAACGCAGAAATAATGTTGTAATGTTCTTCACCCCCTTTATCATACTTGGTCGTTTTCTTCTGAAAAACTTTCTCAACAATTTCCTTTGATACAATTCGTTCATTCTTGCCGCTCGGCTTGGTAATTCTCAAGGCAGTTTCAAGAGAATTCAGCAGAACACGCGCATCGCCTGCGGCATACAACATCAACAATTCACGTTCTGTTTCACCAATTGACACTGACATTTTTTGCAATACAGCATCTTCTTTGATTGCATGATTCAAAATAGAATTGAGTTCTTCAACACCCAATGGTTCAAGCACATACACGCGGCAACGGGAAAGCAACGGCGAGATAACTTCAAACGATGGGTTCTCCGTCGTCGCACCGA